>JAEZEY010000219.1 GCA_023432845.1 Pseudomonadota bacterium | reverse complement strand
GGTCCAACCCGCGCCCTTTTCTTTTGCCTCGCCGGCCCGGAGTCCTTGCGAATGTCGAACGTCAATGAAGTCGCCTTCAAGCAGCCGCCCTTTGCCGACTATCTCGGCCTGAAGATCACCCACATGTCGGCCGAGAAGGTCACCGCCGAGTTGCCGATGCGCGAGGATCTCAACAATCGCTTCAACATCATGCATGGCGGCGCCATCATGGCGCTGGCCGACAATCTCGGCGGCACCGCGACCTCGGCCAATCTGAAGCCCGGCCAGACCACCACGACGATCGAGAGCAAGACCAATTTCTTCGCCGCCATTCCGGTGGGCGACACCGCCTATGCCGAGTGCACGCCGCTGCATCGCGGCCGCACCACCATGGTCTGGCAGACCCGCATCACCCGCAACGACGGCCGCTTGTGCGCGCTGGTGACCCAGACGCAATTGGTGATGGAGAAGAAGTAGCCGCTATTTGCCGGAGGCCGCCGCGGCCGGCCTGGCCGGTCCGGCGCGATTGACGATGAGCACGCCGGCGGCGCACACCACCATGCCGAAAATCGACAGCGCGTCGAGCTTCTCGCCGAACAGGAAATAGGCCATCAGCGCCGTGACCGCCGGCACCAGATAAAACAGGCTCGCGAAGCTGGTCGCCGCCGAGCGGCGGATCAGCCAGTACATCAAGCCGATCGCGGCGATCGACAGCACGATAATGAGCCAGGCCAGCGCGAACACCAGTTCGCCGGTCCAGTGAATGACGCGGGTCTCGAAACCAAAAGCGGCGAGCCAGAACACCGTCGCCGCGCCCAGATACTGAACGGTGTTGCCGCTGCGCCAATCGATGCCGCCGCCGAACCGCTTCTGATAGAGCGAGCCGAGCGTGATGCCGATGAGCGACATGACACTCGCGAACCAGCCGAGCACCGTCGCATCCGCGATCATTTGCCGATCGTGCAGCACCAAAGCGACCCCGGCCAGGCCAAGCACCAGCCCAACCCACTGCCGCCCCGTGACTTCCTCGCCCATAAAGCGGTTGGCAATGGTCGACGTCAGGATCGGCTGCAGGCCAGGAATGAGGGCCGAGATGCCGGCCGGCACGCCCTGGCTGATGGCGAGGAACACACCGCCGAGATAGACGCCATGCACCAGAAAGCCCGAGACGAAACTATGGCCTGTCTCAGCCTTGTTCGGCAGCCGAGCCCCACCAATAACGGCGATGGCCGCCATCAACACCACGACGAAGGTCATCCGCACGGCCAGAAACGTCATCGGCTCGATGTAAGGCAGCCCGAAGCGCGCGCCGATGAATCCCGTACTCCACAGGAGAACGAACAGGATTGGCGCCGAAGCGATGGCCAAATTGGATAGCCGCAAATCCGGCATGGCAGACATGTTGTGAGAAAGACCCGGCGACCAGCAGCCCGGCATGGGCAGGAAACGGCGCTATAGCATTTCACGGTCGCGCAACACACCATTTGTTCCGCAATACTCGTCTGTTCCATTGCGCCGTGAAACGCAACTTTTGCATCGGGCGGACGTTTTCTCCGGCAAGCCACTGCGCCAGCATGGAACCAGGAGGAACTGCCATGAGCGACCCCCGTCTAAACGATCCGCGTATCGATACGCGCCCGACCGACCCGACTGTGCGCGATGCGGAAATGCGCCGCGCCAGTGCGAGTTCGACATGGGCCTGGGTTGGCGGCATCGCCGCCGTGATCCTGATTGCGATTCTGGTGATGGGTAACTGGCATACGGGCACGGACACCGGTACGCCCGTGACCGCCAACGATCCGGCCGTCACAGCGCCTGCCGGAACGCCGCCGGCCCGCAATGTGACGCCGCCGACCACGACCGGCTCGGGCGCCACTTCGCCGACCCCGACCTCGCCTGCCCCGGCCCAGCCGGCGCCGCAGACCAACCAGTAGGGTCGACCCGCGACACTCTGAAATGAAGCCGTGCCCATCCGGGCACGGCTTTTCTTTTGGGCCGCATCACGGGCTGAAGATCAGAACCACGAATGCCGCGAAGATGACGAGGTGCACGCCGCCGAGCAGGATGTTGGTCGGCGCTCCGGAAAACGTCATCTGCGCGATCACCAGCGTGAGGCCGAGCAAGACGGCATCGGCCGGCGCAAGACCCAGATGCAGCGGCGTGCCGGTGAACAGGCTGATCACCAGCATGACTGGAATAGTGAGCCCTATCGTGGACAAGGCCGAGCCGAGCGACAGATTGACCGATCGCTGCAGATGGTTTTGCGATGCCGCCCGGAACGACGACAGCCCCTCCGGCGACAGCACCAGAATGGCGATGATGATGCCGCCGAGCGTGGCCGGCGCATGCAGCTCCTCGAGCGCGAAATCGACAATCAGCGCCAATGGTTTGGCGAGGAGCACGACCGGCAGCAGGGTCAGCAGTAGCAGCGTCGCGTGCGCCCAGGCGGGATAGACGGGGCTGTCTTCGGCGTGTTCGCCGTCGTCGGCGGCGTCGGCCTCAATAAAGAAGGTGCGATGCCGCATGGTCTGGATCATCAGGAAGCCGCCATACAGCGCCGCGGTCAGCACGGCGAAGACGACCGCCTGCACCGGCGTCACCGAATGATCGGACGTCGAGCGGGTGACGGTCGGGATGATGAGCGAGATCGCCGCAAGGCAGGTAATCACGGCAAGGAAGGCGACGGCGCCCTGCAGACTGTATTGCTGCTGCCTGTGGCGCAGCGCCCCGGCGATGATGGAGATGCCGACCATGGCATTCAGCACGATCATCATCACGGCGTAGACCGTGTCGCGCGGCAAGGTCGGGTTCGGATCGCCGGTCAGCATGATCGTGGCCATGATCGTGACCTCGATCGACACCACCGCCAGCGTCAGGATCAACGTGCCGTAGGGCTCGCCGAAGTGGTGCGCCAGCGCCTCGGCATGACGAACGACGCCGAAGGCGCACCAGATCATTACGCCGAACAGGACGATGAACAGAACGGTTGTGAGAGGCACGCTGGAAATATTATGCGTCCAGCCATGACCGAATGCATAGATGACGGCCGTGACGGCGAGGCCGACAATCATCGGCAATTCGGCACGCAACGCCGCCAGGACACTGAAGGGCGAAGCGGCGCGCGGCGCGGCGTCGCCGGATTTGGCCGGGCTCTCTATGTCCGATTGGGCAGCCATGACCGTCGCAACGTTGTGAGGGAGCCGAATCGCACGGACGACGCGGCGTAGAAGCAGGTTATCACGACGAGCGACGATGCCGACGGCGATGGCAACGCCAATTGCTACCGGACCGGGTTATCGCCGCTACTTGATCCCCGCCGGGCAGGCGCGATCCGGCAGGCGCGTGTCGCACACACCGACCTTCTTGAGATACTGCGTCCAGACCGCCGTCTGCTCCTTCGACGGCGTCGCCTTGAATGCCTTCTGCACGACGTAAAAACTGTCCTTGCCAGCGATCGCTTTCATGAAGGTGAACTCGGGCTTGCCGGTGTCCTTGTTGAGCGGGCAGGACGACAGCCACATCGTCACCGGGTATCCGTTTTCGACCGCGCTCATGATCGCGGCGCTTTCGGCGCCGGGACACGCCTTGCTCCACAGCCCGGCGATGCGGCCCCGGAACTGCTCGGGCGTGGACTTGAGGCCATGAAACACCTGCACGGTGACCATCTCGGTCCAGGCCTGCACGCTCTCGGTCCTGGGCACCATCTCGGTGATCTGCGTGTTGCCCTGCTTCTTCTGGAAATCGATCTTGTAGCCGTCCGGCAGCGATACCAGCAGGTTCTCGCCCTGGAAGGCGGAGGCCGGCGCCGGTAGCGCCAGCAGCAGGACGACGACAAGCAGGCGGAGCATGAGGGCGGACCGTTCCTTGAGTCGGGGCCGCATTCTATCGCCGGGAAGGCGACGGACGTGCAACACCGCCCTGTTTGTCGAGCGGCGCCGGGGCACCGGACCTACCCCTGTCTCCCCGCCCCCAGGGCCAGCCCGAACACGAGGAACGCGATAGGATTATACGCTTATGGGAACAAAGTCAAGGGGCTCGCGCGTCCTGCGACCGCCGCGACGACATCGGGATCAGGCTGGGCGACCCCGGCAACTCGTGTTGTCCGAACCAGCATCCGGCCGACCGGCACAACAGCGCAAAGGCATCCGGCGGCGCGTTGAGCCCCCGCGCCGCACAAGTGTCGTAGCCGCTATTCCCTCCGCGGCGCTAATGCAGGCCGACGAAGCGGCGCAACGTCTCCACTGTCGCCTCGACGTCGCGCGGCTCCTCCGTGGTGAGCACGGTGGTCTCGCCCGAACGCCGGTGCAGCACGCTGTGGTAGATGGTGGCGCCGGACAAGCCGTCCTGCTCCGACTTCACCGCAATGTCGTCGATGTCGTCGAGCGGGAATTCGACCGGCGGCGCGTTCCAGAACATCAGCTTCTTGCGCTGGAGCACGGCTTTGCCGGCGGCCTTGTCGAGTGTCAGGGTCGTCGCGCCGTTCTTCAGAACAACCCGGTTGGTTCCAGTCTCAATGTTGGCCATGGGGCCCTCCCTTGAGTCGGTTCCTTTCCCTTTGCAACGTTGTTTATAGCACAAAAGATGCAAGGAGAATGCGCGGCGTGGGGTCGCGTGGCATCCGATCAAACAAGGCGCGCGGCAGCGCCCGTGTTGTTTGATCGGCGCCGGGTGCGCCGGACTTCCCTGCCCTCATCGCATGATGAGGGAATGGCGCGCCGCGAGGCGCTGCCGTGTCCTTCCGTGCCGCGCGCGCATCGACCGGATGCGAGCACGCGGGCGCCTCTCGGCGCGCCATCGCGGCGATTTCCGTTCGCGGGGCCGTGCTTCCGGGTGCCCGTCACGGCCGCCCTCCGTTGGTCGGGGGAACGGCCTCCGGCAGGCTTTCGCCCGCCTTCACCGGCACCGCGTCCAGCCATCAAAGGCAGAGCCCCGTAGTGGGCCCGGACGGCTACCCGCGACCTCCCGGGTGCGTGGCTGCGAACCACGCCCGCGGGCGCCGCATTCCACCCCACCCTCACGACGCCTCATGAGAGCGCCCCTCGGCGGATGGAACGAGGATAGGACATCATGCCTTGGGAATAAGGTCAAGAGGCGGAGGGCATTTTTTCTTATGTGCCTTGACCCAAAGATGTCATGGCCGGACTTGATCCGGCCATCCCGCTCAGGAGCGCGCCAGGCCCACCGGATAAATCTACCACCGACGGCCGCACAGAAGAGCAACGCGGCGCGCCGTCAGGTGACGCTCAGCAGCGTCATGCCGATCACCGTGACGACGCGCGCGAGATCCGCCCAGCGGCGATCGCCCTCATAGCGCGCGGCGGACCGCCAGACGGCGACCGTGACAAAGACGTTGTACGGCACCGACAGCGCGTAGCCGACGACGAAGGCCGCGAGCGTGTAGCCGTGCAGCAGCAGCGTGAAGAACAGGATCGAGGTTGCCCCATTGACCGCAATGGCGCCGAACACGGCCCAGTTCCAGAACACTTGCGACAGCGGCACCTCGCCGTGCCAGAGGCGGTGAAGGAGGGACATGGGGCGAAGGCACCAGCGGCGTTGATGGCCGGATTGATCATCCCAGTTCGGCATCGCGGGAGACCAACACCGGAGGTTGTGGTATCTTAGCGCAAGGAGAAGCGCCATGCCTGACATTGTCGTCGAGGTCGATCCCGATCTGCACGCCGCCCTTTCCAAATGGGCTTCCGAGCAAAACCGCCCGTTGTCCGCCCTCGCCCGCGACATTCTCGCGGCCGGGCAGCATGCACGCGATGTCTATGACCCGACGATATCAGAAACGACGCGCTGGATTCGCATGGACCGCGATGGCGGCTGCGGATTTTGCGACCGGTTCGAACCGCTGTTCGGAGGCGGCAAGACGGAAGCGCCGAATTATGAATTGTGGGAGCGGTAGCGGAGCGGCGCGCCGAGAGGCTTTGATGGCGGATTACGCTACGCTAATCCGCCCTACCGGCTACCCCTGCTTGGCAAAATGCTTCGGCGGCGTATCGGGCGGCAATGCGACCCAGGGATGGCGCGTTTCTTCCCACACCGCGACGGTCGGCGGCGGGAACGTCGTATCGCCAAAGGCGCCGATGGCCACGGCGACATGATCGGGAAAGCTCTCGCTGGTCCAGTAAACCGTCGAGCCGCAGACCGGGCAGAAATTGAAAGTCACCGTGCTGCCGCTCTCGGCCTTACGCTGCCAAGACGTGGCCTTGCCTGAGACAGCGACCTGCTCATGCCTGAAGCGCGCCTGATTGCTGATCACCGCGCCGGTGCGGCGCTGGCATTCGAGGCAATGGCACATCGACACCCGCGCCGGTTCGCCCTCGATGGTGAGGTGGAGTTGGCCGCAGCTACAGGAAGCGTGGCGGGTGGGCATGAAGGAGTCCTCGGGTGAAGACGGACCGAGTCTAACGCCGATCTTTAAACATAACGCCCGCCACTAGGTATATAT
>JAEZEY010000216.1 GCA_023432845.1 Pseudomonadota bacterium | reverse complement strand
CTCCAGGGGGAGGTGAAGAGAGTGCGCGGGTTGCCACGGCAATGCTCACGACGTCACCTTCGCCGGTTTCATCGTCATCTGGTCGAGGTGGTCGCCGATCGCCTTGGCGATGAAGCGCGCGGTGATCGGCGTGCCATCGAAATGCAGGATCGGCACGAGCCGCACCGGATCGATGCCGCATTCGTTGACGATCAGCGAGCGCAGCTGCGCATCGCGGTTCTGTTCGACGACGAAAATGAAATCGTGGTCGGCGACGAAGGAATTGACCGAGGAGTGGAATGGGAAGCCGCGCAGGCGCATGCGGTCGATGCCGTGGCCGCGTGCCTCAATCATGTGGATCGCCTCGTCCATCGCCGGCGCGGTGGAGCCGAAATAGATGACGCCGTATTTGGTTGGTTTGGTCGCATTGGCTATCAGCGGCTTCGGCACGATATCCTTGGCGGTCTCGAACTTGCGCAGCAGGCGCTGCATGTTGTCGACGTAAGGCCCGCCTTCCTCGGTGTATTTGGCGTAGCGGTCGCGCGACGTGCCGCGGGTGAAGAACGAGCCCTTGGTCGGATGCGTGCCCGGATAGGTGCGGTAGGGGATGCCGTCGCCATCGACGTCGAGATAGCGGCCGAAATCCTTGCCGGCTTCCAGGTCCTCGTAGGTCATCACCTTGCCGCGGTCATAGGTACGGCTGTCATCCCACTGGAACGGCCGGCACAGATGATGGTTCATGCCGATTTCGAGATCGAGCATGACGAAGACCGGCGTCTGCAGCCGGTCGGCGAGGTCGAAGGCCTGCGCGCCCATTTCGAAAGCTTCCGCCGGGTTCTCCGGGAACAGCATGACGTGCTTGGTGTCGCCATGCGAGGCGTAGGCGCAGGAGATCAGGTCGCATTGCTGGGTGCGTGTCGGCATGCCGGTCGAGGGGCCGGCGCGCTGTACGTTGAAGATGACCGCCGGGATTTCGGCGAAATAAGCAAGGCCGATGAACTCCTGCATCAGCGAGATGCCGGGGCCGGAGGTGGCGGTGAAGGATCGCGCGCCGTTCCAGGCGGCGCCGATCACCATGCCAATGGAGGCGAGTTCGTCCTCGGCCTGCACGATGGCGTATTTGGCTTTCTTGGTCTCCGGGTCGACGCGGTACTTGGCGCACCACTTGGTGAAGGCGTCCGCCAGCGACGACGACGGCGTGATCGGATACCAGGCGCAGACCGTGGCGCCGCCATAGACCGCACCCAGCGCGGCCGCCGAGTTGCCCTCGACGAAGATCTTGTCGCCGACCTTGTCGGACTTGCGCAGTTTGAGGCCGATCGGGTGCGCCAGATTGAGGATGGCGTAGTCGCGGCCGATATGAAGCGCCTTGACGTTCGGCCCGATCAACTTGTCCTTGCCCTTGTACTGCTCGGCGATCAGTTGCTCGACCGCCTTGACGTCCATGTCGAGCAGTGCGGTGAGCACGCCGATATAGATGATGTTCTTGAACAGCTGGCGCTGGCGTGGATCGGTGTATTCGCGGTTGCAGATCGCGGTCAGCGGCACACCGATCACGGTGATGTCGTCCCGGAATTTCGAGGCCGGGTAGGGCTTGGTGGAATCGTAGAGAAGATAGCCGCCGGGCTCGATCGAGGCGATGTCCTTGTCGAAGGTCTGCGGGTTCATCGCCACCATCAGGTCGGTGCCGCCGCGGGCGCCGAGATGGCCGTCCTCGGTGACGCGGACCTCGTACCAGGTCGGCAGGCCCTGAATGTTCGACGGGAAGATGTTGCGCGGCGCCACCGGGATGCCCATGCGCAGGATGGCGCGGGCGAACATCTCGTTGGCGCTCGCCGACCCCGAGCCGTTGACGTTGGCGAAGCGGACGACGAAGTCGTTTACGCGGCTGAGCGGCGCGGTGGTCGGCATGACGATCCTGCGTGGGTCATTTCCAGGAAATATTTCTGCATGTCCCAGGCGCCGGTCGGACAACGCTCGGCGCACAGGCCGCAATGCAGGCAGACATCCTCGTCCTTGACCATGACGCGGCCGGTCTTGAGGCCGTCCTGCACGTAGAGGTCCTGGGTCAGGTTGAGCGCCGGCACCATGAGCCGCTGGCGCAGCTCTTTCTCCTCGGCGTTCTGCGTGAAGGTGATGCAGTCCATCGGGCAGATGTCGACGCAGGCATCGCACTCGATGCACAGATTGGCGCTGAACACCGTCTGCACGTCACAGTTCAGGCAGCGACCGGCCTCCTTGAGCGCCAAGTTGGCGTCGAAGCCGAGCTCAACCTCGGACTTGATGTCCTTGAGCGCAACAGTGAGATCGCGCAGCGGCACCTTGAAGCGATGGTCGGGCTCGATGGCATTGTCATAGGACCATTCGTGGATGCCCATCTTCTGGCTGATCACCTCGACCGCGGGCAGGGGGCGGTCGGCGATGTCCTCGCCATTGAGCATCTTGTCGATCGACACAGCCGCTTCGTGGCCGTGCGCCACCGCCCAGATGATGTTCTTCGGCCCGAAGGCGGCGTCGCCGCCGAAGAACACCTTGGGATGCGTCGAGCGGAAGGTGACCGGATCGACCTTCGGCATGTCCCAGTCGCTGAATTCGATGCCGCAGTCGCGCTCGATCCACGGAAAAGCGTTCTCCTGGCCGACCGCGACCAGCACGTCATCGCAGGGGAAGTGCTGATCCGGCTCGCCGGCCGGCACCAGCTTGCGCCGGCCCTTGGCGTCGATCTCGGCCTTCACCTTTTCGAAGGTGATGCCGGTGAGCTTGCCGTTCGCGTGCGTGAATTCCTTCGGCACCAGGTAATTGTGGATCGGAATGCCCTCGTGCTGGGCGTCTTCCTTCTCCCAGGGCGAAGCCTTCATCTCTTCGAAGCCGGAGCGCACCACCACCTGCACGTCGTCGCCGCCGAGACGGCGGGCCGAGCGGCAGCAGTCCATCGCGGTATTGCCGCCGCCGAGCACGATCACGCGCTTGCCGATCTTGCTGATGTGGCCGAACGACACCGAGGACAGCCAGTCGATGCCGATATGAATATTGGCGGCGGCTTCCTTGCGGCCGGGAATATCGAGGTCGCGGCCGCGCGGCGCACCGGTGCCGACGAAGATGGCGTCGTAGTTTTCCGCCAGCAGCTTCTTCATCGAGTCGACGCGCGTGCCACCACGGAATTCGACGCCGAGGTTGAGAATGTAGCCGGTCTCCTCGTCGATGACGGAGTCGGGGAGGCGGAATTTCGGGATCTGCGAGCGGATCATGCCGCCGGCTTTTTTGTCGCCGTCGAACACGATGCATTCATAACCGAGCGGCGCGAGATCGCGCGCCACGGTGAGCGAGGCAGGGCCGCCGCCGACCAGCGCGATGCGCTTGCCGTTTTTCCTCTGCGGCTTCGGCGGCATGCGGGCCGCGACATCGTCCTTGAGATCGGCGGCGACGCGCTTCAGCCGGCAGATCGCCACCGGCTCTTCCTCGACGCGGCCGCGCCGGCAGGCCGGTTCGCATGGCCGGTCGCAGGTGCGCCCGAGCACGCCCGGGAACACGTTGGACTGCCAGTTGATCATGTAGGCGTCGGAATACCGCCCGTGCGCGATCAGCCGGATATATTCGGGAACGGGTGTATGCGCTGGGCAGGCATACTGGCAGTCCACCACCTTGTGGAAGTACTGCGGGTCGGAAATGTCCGTACTCTTCATCGCTTCCTCGAACCGCGAGTGACGCGACGGCACTCTGGCGCCGCGCTTCGCGTACCGCCGCTTGCGCGGCCAGTCCCCCCAGAGGCCGTCCTGTTTTTTAATGCCCAGGTTCGACTCTTCGAGGCTGATCTTATGACTTGGAATGGATTTAGGCTACGGGTGACGGCTTGCCACGGCCGCGAAACAGGGCCGCAGGCCTGTCTTTCGCAATGCGGGATAACCATCTAAGAACATTGGGAAACCAGAGCCGGGCTGCGGGTTTCATCGAGTGTTGCGATGCGAGAGCGCCGCCGGGCGGGCGCGATACCGGGATGTGAATGCGCGATATTTTCAACGAGATTTTCGAGAACCAGCCGAAAGACCCAATGGTATCGGCGCGGCAGGGCGCCAGAACGCCGCTGCGCAAGCGCTTCTACAAGGAGGCGCAGGCGGGGGAGGCGACTGAACAGGGCCATCCGCTGCTGCTCGACGGCAAGCCGGTCATGACACCGGCGCGCCGGCCGCTGTTGGCACCGTCGCCGGACTTGGCTGAGGCGCTGGCGGGCGAATGGCAGGCCCAGGAAAAAGAGATAGATCCGGCGCGCATGCCGCTGACACGACTCGCCAATGTCGTTGTCGACGGCATCTCGGTCGCGCCCGAAGCGGTGTCGGAAGAGATCGTCAAATATCTCGGCTCCGATCTGCTCTGCTACCGCGCCGAGGATCCGGCGGCTCTGGTGCAGCGGCAGAATGAATTGTGGAATCCGGTGCTCGACTGGGCGCGCGATGAACTCGGCGCGCGCTTCACGCTGGTCGAGGGCATCGTTTTTGCCGAGCAGCCGAAAGAGTCGATCGAGGCCGCGCGCACGGCGATCCCAACCGATCCGTGGCGGCTTGGCGCCATGGCGTCCGTGACCAACATCACCGGCTCGGCGCTGATCGCCTTGGCGCTCAATGCCGGCGCCTTCGAGGCCGATGCGCTATGGGCCGCTGCGCATGTCGATGAAGACTTCCAGATGACGCAATGGGGCGGCGACGAAGCCGCCATCGTGCGCCGCGCCGCGCGCTTTGCCGAATACGAGGCGGCGGTGAAGGTGCTGAGGCTGGTGTAGATACGATTTGGTGGCCACGCACTCGGCGCGCTCCTCTCCCCTTGGGGGAGGGGGTTGGGGTGAGAGGGCAAGTGACTCTCGATAG
>JAEZEY010000129.1 GCA_023432845.1 Pseudomonadota bacterium | reverse complement strand
TCGAGCATGCGCTTCATCGCCTCGTCGGCGCGGCTTTCCTTGATCTCGATCATCTCAACCGCTTTCCAGCCGAGCGCGCGGCCGCTCTGGCTCGCGCGTTTGGCATAGCGTTCGGCGAGCTCTGATTCCGGGCCCTTGAGACGGCCGATGGCGGCGACGATGATGCGCATGGGACAGAGCTTATCAGATACTCCGTTCGTTCCCGCGCAAGCGGGAACCCAGAGTCAAATTTCGGCAGGCCGCTCGCGGCTTCTGGGTCCCCGCGTTCGCGGGGACGAACGGAGTTTGTTGCGTGCGCCTATAGGCCCGTCACGCGCTCCACATACTCTCGATGCCGTAGAAGGCGCGCACTTCGGGGCGGAAGACGTGAACCAGCACGCTTCCGGTATCGATGACGACCCAGTCGCCCTGGCGCAAACCCTCGACGGCGATGCCGGTCATGCCTGCGGCCTTCAGATCCTTGATCACGCGATCGGCGATGGCCTGCAGATGCACGTTGGAACGGCCGGTGGTCACCACCATGGTTTCGCCGATCGACGACTTGTCCGACAGGTCGATCACCACCGTGTCCTCGGCCTTCATCTCATTGAGGCTGTGCAGGATCGACTTGAGCGTCTTGTCTTCGAGCTTCGGCGCCTTCGGCTTGGCAGGCTTGGGCGCCGGCGGCTTGGACGGCTTCACCGAAGCTTTCGCCAGCGCGCGCGGACTGAGCTTGTCGCCGGCCTTGTTACCTGTCTTGCCACCGGCTTTGGCCGCGCTCTTCTTGCCTGTGTTTTTCTTGCCCGCAGTTCTGCCCGCGCCTGATTTGGCGGCGGACTTTTTCGCCGTGCTTGCGGACTTCGATTTGGTGCGGGTGGTCTTTGCTTTTGCCATTGTCGTCAGACTAACTATTTCGCGCGTTTCCGGGAAGTCTTGCGGCGAGAGGCGGCCTGTTTGCCGCGCTTGGCGGTGCCGGGTGCCTTAATCGTCGTCTTGCGGGGTTTGGCGCGGCGCGGTGAGGCGGCTTTCGCGCCGGTCTTCTTGTTGGCGGATGTCTTCTTCTTGCCGACGGTCTTGCTGCGCTGGGTGCGCGATTTTTTCTTACCGGCCGACTTTCGGGTCGAGGTTTTCGCCGCCGCCGTCGGCGCTTCGTCGGCCGGGGCCTCTTTTCTGGCCGGTTCCGCCGTCGCCTTCGGCTTGTCGCGCATCGCGCGCAAGGCCGTCGACGACAAAGTCGATTTCAGGCCGTGCAGATAAGTCCATACCGGCGGCCGGCGGCCGGGCAGGGAACTGGCGGCAATCTCGGGGATACGGAATTGCGCCAGTGCCTGGCCGGCGGTGCTGTTCGAGGCATAGAGGCTCGGTCCCGGACGGTCGACCACGACAATGGGAATGAGCTCGGCGATGGCGCGCCATTTCTGCCAGCGGTGGAAATGCCGCAGGTTGTCCGCGCCCATGATCCAGACGAACTGAACGCGCGGGCAGCGCATCCTCAGCCACTCGATGGTGTCGAAGGTGTAGCGCGTGTTGATCACCGCCTCGATGCCGGTGATGTCGATGCGCGGATGGTCCGCGAGCTTGCGTGCCGCCACCATGCGTTCGGCGAGCGGGGCAAGGCCCCTCGTATTCTTCAACGGGTTGCCGGGCGTCACCAGCCACCAGACGCGGTCGAGCTTGAGACGTTTCATCACCAGCAGGCAGGCGTCGAGATGTGCGCGATGCGGCGGATCGAAAGTGCCGCCGAACAGGCCGATGCGCATACCGGGAGCGTGCGGCGGGATGATCCGTTCGATGGCGGGCAGGCGCTGCTGCGCGGGCGGCAAATTCACGATGTCACGGCCGCGTCTGGCCGGTGCCGCGGATGCGGTAATTGAACGTGGTGAGCTGCTCGGCGCCGACGGGCCCGCGCGCATGCAGGCGGCCGGTGGCGATACCGATCTCGGCGCCGAAACCGAACTCGCCGCCGTCGGCGAACTGCGTCGAGGCGTTGTGCAACACGATCGCGGAATCGACCTGCGCCAGGAACTTGTCGGCCGCGGCCTGATCGGCGGTGACGATGGCGTCGGTGTGATGCGAGCCGTTGCGCTCGATGTGGTCGATGGCGTCGTCGACGCCGTTGACGACGCCGGCGGTGATGATGGCGTCGAGATATTCGGTCTTCCAGTCGTCGGCGGTCGCGGGCTTGACGCGTTTGTCGACGGCCTGCACCGCATCGTCGCCGCGGATCTCGCAGCCGGCGTCAATCAGCATCTCGATCAGCGGTTTGAGATGCGTCGAAGCGGCGGCGCGATCGACCAGCAGCGTTTCCGCCGCGCCGCAGACGCCGGTGCGCCGCATCTTGGCATTGAGCACGATCGATTTGGCCATTGCGAGGTCGGCGGCCTTGTCGACATAGACGTGATTGACGCCTTCCAGATGCGCGAACACCGGCACGCGCGCTTCCGCCTGTACGCGGGCGACGAGGCTCTTGCCGCCGCGCGGCACGATGACGTCGAGATTGCCGTCGAGCCCGGTCAGCATCAGCCCGACCGCGGCGCGGTCGCGCGTTGGCACGAGCTGGATGGCGGCTTCGGGCAGGTTGGCGTCGCGCAGGCCCTGCACCAGGCACGCATGGATGGCGCGGCTGGAATGCGTCGAGTCGGAGCCGCCGCGCAGGATCGCGGCATTGCCGGCCTTCAGGCACAGCGCGCCGGCATCGGCGGTGACGTTGGGGCGGCTCTCGTAGATGATGCCGACGACGCCGAGCGGTTCGCGCACGCGCTCGATGGTCAGGCCGTTCGGCCGCGTCCAGGAATCCATGACGGCGCCGACGGGATCGGGCAGATCGCGCACGACCTCGATGCCGGCGGCGATGCCTTCGATGTTCTTTTCGGTGAGGGCGAGGCGGTCGAGCATCGCGCCGGTCATGCCGGTGTTACGGGCCTGGGCGATATCCTCGGCATTGGCGGCGAGGATCGCGGGCTTGGATTCCCGGATGGCCTTGGCCATGGCGGAGAGCGCGCGATTCTTCTGCTCGGCGGGCGCACGGGCGAGCGCGCGAGCGGCGGCGCGGGCGTCGCGGCCGACGGCCGCCATCAGCTCCGGGAGTCCGGCAGAATCGGCAGTTCCGTCAATGGTCTTCGTGCCCTCAAGGGCGCGTGCAGGCGCGGTCATCGGCAGCAAACCCGGCAATAGTCCCAACTACCCCGATACCCATGTCGAGAGAGCGCGGGAGGCATTCCTACCACGTCAAGTCCGAGACGGCGAGATGGCCCTGAAAAGGCCGTGAACTGCGTTTGCGCCTGGGGACGTCGGGGATAACGAGGATAACCGGCTGCGAGGCGAAACCGATCAAGGGCCCTACATATTGATCCGTCAACGTTCCTGACCAACCGCGCAGGCCTTTTGTTGCGGCGGGCCCGGCGCATGGAGGATACGATGCCGACCAGCACCCAACGCCTGCCGGAGCGATTTCCGGTCGGCACCAAATACGTGATCGAGGGCCGTCCCGGCCAGGTCCCGACGCGCTTCATCGAATTCCCGGACGGTACGAAGCTGCGCCTGCCGAAGCGGCCTGCGCCGCGCAGGTCGGCGCCGGCCAGCCGCCGCGCCCGCATCAAGCGTAAGCACAGCCACTGACGGCTAGATCCCGCCGCCCATCACGAGGTCGTCCCGGTGCACCATCTCGGTGCGGCCGTCGAAGCCGAGGATCATCTTCACGTCGGATGACGACAGACGTTTGATCTTGTCGGCGTCGGCGGCGTCGTAAGCAATCAGCCCGCGGCCGACTTCGGCGCCGTCGGGCCCGCGCAGCACCACCGCGTCGCCACGCTCGAATGAGCCTTCAATTTTGACGACGCCCGCCGGCAGCAGACTCTTGCCCATGCGCAGCGCCCTGACCGCGCCGGCATCGATATGGACCGCGCCGCGCGGCTCCAGCGAGCCGGCGATCCATTTCTTGCGCGACGTCACCGGGTTGGCCGGCGTCAGGAACCATGTGCACGGCCCGCCATCGGCGATGGCTTTCAACGGATGCATGACGCGGCCCGAGGCGATGACCATGTGCACGCCGGCGGTGGTCGCGATCTTGCCGGCCTCGATCTTGGTCACCATGCCCCCGCGCGACAGTTCCGAGCCGGACGCTCCGGCCATGGCTTCGATCTCGGCCGTGATACGCGGCACGACGGGGATGAGCTTGGCGTCGTTGCCAGGCGCCGGCGGCTTGTCATAGAGGCCGTCGATGTCCGACAGCAGCACCAGGAGATCGGCGCTCACCATGGTGGCGACGCGCGCGGCAAGGCGGTCATTGTCGCCGTAACGAATCTCGGTGGTGGCGACGGTGTCATTCTCGTTGATTACCGGCACCGCGCGCCACTCCAGCAGCTTGTCGATGGTCTCGCGTGCGTTGAGATAGCGGCGGCGCTCCTCGGTATCGGTGAGAGTCAGGAGAATCTGCCCCGCCGTGATGCCATGCGCGCTCAGCGTTTCCGACCATGACCGCGCCAGCGCGATCTGCCCGACCGCGGCGGCGGCCTGCGCTTCCTCCAGCCGCAGCGCGCCGCGCGGCAGCTTCAGCGTCGCGCGTGCCGAAGCGATGGCGCCGGACGACACCACCAGTACGTCACGCTTCTCGCTGTGTAGCTTCGCGATGTCGTCGACCAGCGACGTCAGCCACGCGCGCTTGAGTTCGCCCGCCTCGGAATCGACCAACAGCGACGAGCCGACCTTGATGACGATGCGGCGGAAATCCGAAATGGCAGGCGTTTTCGACATGGTCCCGGGGGCGGCGTAAGGGTTGCGCCGGGTGTCTAGCACGCCGTGTCCCGCGCCGTCATGGGTGCCGGGACGCCGGGCTCCCCGTCCGCGGCGGCGGGGTTTACTCGTGCCGCAGCGCCTCGATCGGATCGAGCCGCGCCGCGCGGCGGGCCGGGAAATAGCCGAAGACGATGCCGACGAGGGCGGAGAAGGCGAAGGCCACCGCAACGATCTGGGGATCGAGCACGAACGGCACCTGCAGCGCGCGCGTCGCCATGGCCGCCAGCCCGAGCCCGAGCAGGATGCCGGCAAGCCCGCCGAACAGGGACAGCACCATCGCCTCGACCAGGAACTGGGCCAGCACCTGGCGTTCGAGCGCGCCGATGGCGAGGCGTATGCCGATCTCGCGCGTGCGCTCGGTCACCGACACCAGCATGATGTTCATGATGCCGATGCCGCCCACCAGTAGGCTCACCGCCGCCACGGCACCGAGCAGCGCGGTCAGCATGGTGGTGGTGCCGGCGGTCGCCTGCGCGATCTGCTTCATGTCGCGGACGGTGAAGTCGTCCTCCTTGCCGGGTCCGATATTGCGCCGCTCGCGCAGCATCCATTCGATGTCGGTCTGTACTTTCTCGGTGGCGACATCGTCGCGCGCCGAAACGATAATGCGGTTGATGTCTGTGTTGCCCGCGAGCCGGCGCTGGAAGGTGCGCAGCGGCATCAGCACGACGTCGTCCTGGTCGGAGCCGAAGCTCGACTGGCCCTTGCTCTCCAACACGCCGACCACCTCGCACGACACGTTGCTGACGCGGATGTTGCGCGACAGGGGATCGATGCCGCCGAACAGCTCGTCGCGAACGGTGGTCCCGATGATGCAGGCGGCGCGGCCGGAGCGCACTTCCCCGTCCAGGAACTGGCGGCCGGACCCGAGCGACCAGGCCTGCGCGATGAAATAGTCGTTGTCGGTGCCGGTAACGCCGACGGTGCGGTTCTCGGTACCCAGCACCACGGTGACCGACTTGGTGCCGACCGGCGCCACCGCCTTCACACCGGCAAGCTGCGTCTTCATCGCGTCGACGTCGCGGGCATTGAACGCCTTCGCCTCGGCGCTGGCGCGGCCGGGGCCGAACTGGCCGGGGCTGACGAACAGCACGTTGGAGCCGAGCCGGGCGAGGTCGGCGGTCACCTTGGCGGTGGTGCCGCGCCCGATGGTCACCATGGCGATCACGGCGCCGACACCGATCACGATGCCGAGCACGGTCAGGAACGAGCGCAGCGGGTTGCGGCGGATCGCCTGCAAGGCCAGCCGGATGGCTTCGAACAGCATCACGCGGCCTCCTTGTTGAGGGTGTCGCTTTCCACGCGGCCGTCGCGGAAGCGCACCACCCGCCGCGCATAGGCGGCGATGTCGTTCTCGTGCGTCACCATCACGATGGTCATGCCCTGGTCGCGGTTGAGGCTCGTCACCAGTTCCATGATCTCGCGGCTCGTCTTGGTGTCGAGATTGCCGGTCGGCTCGTCGGCGAGAAGCACCATCGGGTCGGTGACGATGGCGCGCGCGATCGCCACGCGCTGCTGCTGGCCGCCGGACAATTCGCTCGATGTATGATGCTCGCGCCCCGACAGTCCGACACGTTCGAGTGCGTGCGCGGCCAGCCGGCGCCGCTCGGCCGCCGGCAGACCGCGGTAGATCAGCGGCAATTCGACATTCTCCAGTGCCGTGGTGCGGGCGAGCAGGTTGAAGCCCTGGAAAACGAAACCGAGCAGATGGCGGCGCAGGAGCGCGCGCGCGTTCTGCGGCAGGCGGCCGACTTCCGTGCCCTGGAACAGGTAGTCGCCGGCGCTCGGCGTGTCGAGGCAGCCGAGGACATTCATGGCGGTCGACTTGCCGGAGCCGGACGGCCCCATGATGGCGACGAATTCGCCCGCCTCGATGGTGAGATCGACATTGTCGAGGGCGTGCACGGCAGCGGCGCCGCTGCCGTAAATCTTGCTGACTCCGCGTAACGCGAGCAGCGGCGGCCGACCGGCGGCGATCATCGGCCAGCCCTCACTGCGTTACGCTTTGATCGACGATCACCGCCAGCCCGGCCTGGAGTTCGCCGCTCTTGATCTCGGTGTGGCGACCGTCGCTGGTGCCGACGACGACGCGCACCTGCGCCGGCGCGCCGTTGCGCAGCACCCAGACCGAGCGCTCCGGCCCGGCATCATCCCGCCGCGACGCCGGGCGGAAGACCCGCCGTCTCCCGGGCAGAATCTGTTGCAGCAGGCTGCGGTTATCGGTGTTGGCGGCGACCTGCGGCGTGTAGCGCAACGCCGTGTTCGGCACCATGAGCGCGTCCTTGACCTCGGTCACCGTGATCTCGGCAGTCGCCGTCATGCCCGGACGCAACAGCAATTCCGAATTGTCGATGTTCAAGATGCCTTTGTAGGTGACAACGCCCTGGATCACCTCCGAGGCGTAGCGCACGTCGCGGATGGTGGCGGGAAACTTGCGGTCGGGAAAAGCATCAACGCCGAAGCTGGCATTCTGCCCGATATGCACCTTGCCGACATCGGCCTCGTCGACGTCGACGCGCAGCTCCATCTGTTTGAGGTCCTCGGCGATCGAGAACAAGACCGGCGCCTGGAAGGAGGACGCCACCGTCTGCCCCGGATCGACCGTGCGGGTGAGTACCACACCGTTGATCGGCGAGCGGATCGAAGCCTTCGCCAGGTTGGTTTCGTTGAGCTCCAGATCGGCCTCGGCGACCTCGACATCGGCATTGGCGCTGCGCAAGCTGGCGAGCGCACGCTCATAGGCCGCGAGCGCGATATCGTGGTCGCGCGCCGACACGGCCTGCGCTCCTGCGAGCGCCTTGTGGCGCGCGAGATCGCGCTCGGTCTGCCGCACGGTGGCCTCCACCTCGACCACCTTGGCCTCGGCGACCGAGAGCTTGGCGCGCGAACTGTTCAGCGTCGCTGTCAGCTTGTCGGTGTCGAGCTCGGCCAGCACCTGGCCCGCCTGGACCGGCGAATTGTAGTCGACAAAAACCTTGCGCACCGTGCCCGACAACTCGCTCGACACGTCGACCTGATTGGTCGGCTGCACCGAGCCGGTGGCGGTGACCACCACGGTCAGGTTGCCGCGCGTCACCGGTTCGGTGATGTAGCGCACATTGTTCGTGCTGGTGCCAAACAGCCAATACGCCGCCAGGAGCGCGAGTGCGGCCAAGCCGGCCGCCGTCAGCAGGGCCTTGCGATACTTCACCCACCGCGACGCAGGGCCGGCCTCGTGGCCAAGCACAGTCTGGATATCGAGGTGTTCGCGCGGGTCGAGAGGCTTCGTCATTGGTGTCTCCTGCCAACCCTTTTATCAACTAGCCCCGATACCGGCTGATAGCGTTGATCTTGCTCAACCGCATAGGGGGAGGAACGGCGCGCATTTCATCCGCTGAAAAGGCAATTGCAGCCGGTCTTTCGCCGGTTTTCATTCAAAGCCTCTGATTTTCAAAGGAAATCGCCCCTTTCAACGGCGCTTGCCGGTCTCTATATTCCAGCACAAGTCCATAACACCCCGGTCGAGTACGGCGGCGTATGCGTTATCTGGTCACATTCATCGTTCTGATGATCTCGGCGGGCAGCGTCGTGTTCGGCGGCGAGT
>JAEZEY010000105.1 GCA_023432845.1 Pseudomonadota bacterium | reverse complement strand
GTATCTCACCGAGTCACGTTTCGACATGGTCGATCCGGCGGTCGAGGTCCTGCGGCACGGCATCGAGCAACTCGGCCTGCCTTTGCGATCGGTCGAGTTGGAGCTCGGTCCGAGTCAGATCGAATTCACCTTTCGCCCGCAGACGGGCCTCGAAGCCGCCGACACCATGATTCTGTTCCGCGCGGCGGCAAAGCAGATCGCGCGTCGCCACGGCTATCTCGCCAGCTTCATGTGCCGGCCCGGCCTGCCCAACATGATGTCGAGCGGCTGGCACCTGCATCAGTCGCTGATCGAGCGGAAGTCAAAGCGCAACGCCTTTGCCGATCCGGACAGCCTGTCCTCTCTCGGTCAGTATTACCTTGGCGGACTTCTGGCACATGCGCGCGCCGCCGCGGCCTTCACCACACCGACGGTCAACGGCTACAAGCGCTACCGGCCATATTCGCTGGCGCCGGATCGCGCCATCTGGGCGCGCGACAATCGCGGCGTGATGATGCGGCTGCTGGGCGAAGCCGGCGCGTCATCGACGCATCTGGAGAACCGCGTCGGCGAGCCGGCCGCCAACCCGTACCTCTATATGGCGTCGCAGATTCGCGCCGGCCTCGACGGCATCGCGAACCGGACCGATCCGGGCGCGTCGGCCGACACGCCCTATGAGACCGCAGCGGCGCTGCTGCCGAAGTCGCTGGGTGAGGCCGTCACCGCATTGCGGGCCGATGAGGTATTTCGCAACTCATTCGGCGCAGGCTTCATCGATTACTACGCGCGCATCAAGGATGCCGAACGCGCGCGTTTCGAGAAGGAAGAGCCGGCTCATGCCGCCGACCCGCTGCAGGTCACGCCGTGGGAGCAACGCGAATACCTCGATCTGTTCTGAGTTCACCTGAGCGATGTCACGTCGTATCGTGTTGCGATGGAACTCGAACGGCCTGTCGTCGTTTTATCGGCAGCCGTGACTAACGAGGCGCATCATGCTCAAGTGGGCTTTCATCTTCCTAATCATCGCCATTGTCGCCGGCCTGTTCGGCTTCACCGGTGTCGAAGAAGCCTCGGCGACCATCGCCAAATGGCTGGCCGGCATCTTCCTGGTGCTGTTTCTCGGCGCGATCGTGGTTGGACTGGCCATCGGCGCCAAACTGACATCGTGACGGTCCGTTTGAGGCGGCATCATTCTACTACTCTTTAGCAAAATCAATGGCTTGTGGCGTTTCTTCAGGGCATCGCCACAAGTGTTAACATTGTTTAAAATTTTAACGACCGGTGAGTTTTCCCGCCGGCGTCTTTGTAGGGAGTAGGGTCATGTATCGAATGGCCAGAATGATATTCGGTCTCGTCGCTCTTCTGTTCGCTGCGCCCTTCGTATCGAACGCGGCACAGGCCGGCGAGTACTACCACGGAGGTTATGGCTACCGTTCGGGTAATGTCTCGTATTCGTCGAATTGCTGCTATCGCAAGGTTGTCAGGACCGTTCGCACGGTGCGCTATGTGCGCGTCGATGACGGCTATCGCCACGGCTATTACCCGCGGCACCACCGCAGTTATTACTACGGCTCGCCCTATCGCACGGTTAGATACCGTGAGCCCTATTACCGTCCGGCGGTCTACAGCGAGCCCTATCGCCGGCCGTACTACGATGGCCGGCCGTATCGCTATGACGGCGCCTATTACGATGGTTATCGGCCGTACCGTGTCAGCTATGGCGACAGCTGTACTGTACGCCGTGTCCGCGTCTCCGACGGTTATGGCGGCTGGGTCTGGGCGCGCTCGCGCGTCTGCTACTGAACCGGCGGTCCGTAAACAACAAAGCCCGGAGCAAAGCTCCGGGCTGAGTAAGGCGATCGTGCTGGATCAGACGTCCACGCTGGCCGACAGCGCGTTGTCCTGGATGAACTGGCGGCGGGGCTCGACGACGTCGCCCATCAACTGGTCGAACAGCACATTGGCCTCGTCGACTTCCTTGATGCGCACCTGCAGCAGAGAGCGGGCGTTGACATCGAGCGTGGTCTCCCAGAGCTGCTCCGGGTTCATCTCGCCGAGACCTTTGTAGCGCTGCATCGACACGCCCTTGCGGCCGGCGCCGGTGATGGCTTCGAACAGGCCGACGGGCCCGTAGATCGGCCAGCTTTCGTCCTTGCGGCGCAGGGTGCCGGGCTTCTCGTAGACCTTCTGTAGCGACACCGCGTGCTCGTCGAGCTTGCGCGCCTCGGCCGAGCCGAGCAGGGCATGATCGATGATAGCGACGCTCTTGACGCCGCGTACGGTGCGGCTGAACACGAAGCCGTCCTGCTCGCTGAACTCGCCTTCCCAGCCGCGCTCGGTTTCCTCCGCCAATACGTTCATGCGCTTGGCGATGAATGGCGCGGCGGCTCTGGCCGTTTCGGCATTGCCGAAGATATCCGGGTTCAGCACGCCGAGAATGGCGGCCTGCTCGACCACCTGGCGGTTATAGCGCGAGTGCAGGCCGTTCAGCAGGTTGCGCACGGTGCGCGCTTCCTCGACCAGCTTGCGCAGGTCCTCGCCGGCGCGTTCCTCGCCGCTGGCGAGTTTCAGCACCGCTTCCTCAACGCCGGTGGCGATCAGGTAATCCTCGAGCGCGCGCTCGTCCTTGAGATACTGCTCGGACTTGCCGCGGTTGACCTTATAGAGCGGCGGCTGCGCGATATAGATGTAACCCCGCTCGATCAATTCCGGCATCTGCCGGAAGAAGAACGTCAGCAGCAGCGTGCGGATATGCGCGCCGTCGACGTCGGCGTCCGTCATGATGA
>JAEZEY010000036.1 GCA_023432845.1 Pseudomonadota bacterium | reverse complement strand
GCCTGATGCTGATGCTGATGCCCGTTCGTGTCCTTGTGGTATTTGCACGTCACCGCTGGATTGAATGGGGCGAACACGCCGTTCGGATTCGGGCGGTGGATCCAAACATGCCGGTCGTAATGGGGCTCGAAGTTGTGCGCCTCGTCGAGAGACGTCGCCGGATCGTCGGCCATATGGTCGTACGCTACGCCGTGGAAGGTGGGGGGAGCATCATGGCCGGCCGCCTTCCAGGCTTTCGCAAAGACGAGATTCTCGACCGCGATGAGCTGGAGCGAGCCGTCGGACTGGGGCTCGTAGATCAGGATCGCAGGATTGCGGAAGTCAGTGTAGGTGCCGCTGCCGTTGACGCGCGGATTGGGCGGTGCGGTGATTCCGAGCAGGTCGGGACGGAAGTAGTGAATACCCATGCCGCCCAGGGCCGCCGGCTTGCCCATCATCTCGGCCGTCTCGCACATATTGGCCGGGTCGCGAATGTAGCCCTCCGCGAGGGCCACCTTGTCGTCATGGAATCGTTCGGTCGCGGCGCGGATTTCAGAGAGTGTCGGCTCGCCGGGCGCCGGAGTGCCCCTGGCGACGTGTGCTTCATGCGCTTGCGGGCGAACGCTTTGGTTCAATAGCACCAAAGCGCCAAGTATAGCGGTGAGGCAGAGGACAAAGCCTTTGCGGGAGACGAGGTTCGGACCTGCGGTCATGGTGTTGCTCCTTGCAACGGATAGCCGTTACCGGGACCGGAAGCGGTCCGGCCCGTTGGTGCTGGCCAGGGTTTCAAACTGGGGTTTCTGGTAAGGGCGTTTGGCGAACCCGCCTGCGCCGTCGTGTTCTTCGTTGCGCGAGCTGATAGGGGAAAGCCGCCCGCCGCGCTTGTTAAGTGTTCCGGCAGGGAATGCTAAAAGATTGCTCACGCGCCAGGGGAGGCCGGAGCGGCTATCATAAATCTAAAAAGTAAGGCGGCGGCCCTGCGTCAGGACGGGCCGACCTCAGATACTCCCCACCGTCTTCAACCTCGCCCGGGGGTGGATTTCCGACTGCGAGATCACCGGCGTCTGGGCGCGGAAACGTTCGACAATGCCGCGCACATAGGGCCGGATGCCGGCCGAGGTGACGAGCACCGGGGCTTCGCCTTCGCGCGCCGCGGCTTCGTAAGCCTGGCGAACAAGAGTGATGAACTCGGTCAGCTTCGAGGGCTGCATGGCGAGTTGACGCTCGTCGCCCTGGCCAACCAGCGACTCCGCGAAGGCCTGCTCCCACTTCGCCGACAGCGCGATCAGCGGCAGATAGCCCGACGGGTTGGCGTATTGCGCGCAGATCTGACGCGACAGGCGCATGCGCACATGCTCGGTGAGCATCGTCGGGCTGCGCGTCGAGGCGAGCCCTTCGGCAATGCCTTCGAGGATGGTCGACAGATCGCGGATCGAGACGCGCTCGGCGAGCAGCATCTGCAGCACGCGCTGGATGCCCGAGGTGGTGATGAGCGACGGCGTGATGTCCTTGAGCAGTTCGCCCTGTTCCTTCGGCAGTTCCTTGAGCAACTTCTGCACTTCGCCGTAGGACAACAGCTCCGCCATGTTGCCTTTAAGCAGCTCGGTGAGATGCGTCGACAGCACGGTGGCGGCATCGACCACCGTGTAGCCCTGCATCGCCGCTTCGTCCTTGATCGCGGCATCGACCCATGTCGCGGGCAGACCGAAGGTCGGCTCGGTGGTGTGGTTGCCGGGCAGGCGCACCTGACCGCCCGCCGGGTCCATGACCATGTATTGGCCGGCCCAGACACGGCCCGAGCCCGCATCCACTTCCTTGATCTTGATGACGTAGCTGTTGGCGTCGAGGTGAACGTTGTCGAGGATGCGCACCGCCGGCATCACGAAGCCCATTTCGCCGGCGAGCGAGCGGCGCAGCGCCTTGATCTGCTCGGTGAGGCGGTCGGTGCCGTCCGGCGCATTGACCAGCGGCAGCAGCGCATAACCCAGTTCGACCTTGAGGTCGTCGATTTTGAGCGCGGCCGAAATCGGCTCTTCCGTCGCCTGCGCGGCCTGCGCCTCGGTCTGCTGCTTGCCGGCTTCGCGCGCTGCCATCTCCTTGGTGCGGCGGGCGGTGAGAGTGGCGAGACCGATGGCGCCGCCGCCGAGGACGAGGAAAGGCAGGAACGGGATGCCCGGCAGCAAGGCCATGCAGACCATCACCGCGCCTGACATGCCGAGCGCCTTCGGATAGCCGGAGAGCTGCTTCATCAGCGCCTTGTCGGCGGCGCCGGTGACGCCGGCTTTCGACACCAGCAGGCCCGCCGCGGTCGAGACGATCAGCGCCGGGACCTGGGTAACTAGTCCGTCGCCGACGGTGAGCAGCGTGTAGGTCTGCGCGGCGCTGGAGAAGCTGACGCCGTGCTGGGCGACGCCGATGATGATGCCCGCCACCACGTTGATGAAGGTGATGAGCAGGCCGGCGATGGCGTCGCCGCGCACGAATTTCGAGGCGCCGTCCATCGCGCCGAAGAACGAGCTTTCGTCCTCGAGATCGCGGCGGCGCTTGCGGGCGGTGTCCTCGTCGATCAGGCCGGCGGAGAGATCGGCATCGACCGCCATCTGCTTGCCGGGCATGGCGTCGAGGTGGAAGCGCGCGGCGACTTCGGCGATGCGGCCCGAACCCTTGGTGATGACGACGAA
>JAEZEY010000467.1 GCA_023432845.1 Pseudomonadota bacterium | reverse complement strand
GGTCACGATCTCACGGCCGGGAGGGCTGACGCTGTCTGCAGAGAGTCTGGTGCAGCAACAGCAGATGTCGCCGACCTTGCGCGACGGCTCAATCGATCCGGAGACGTGGGAGAAGGATCGTACGGCGCCGTTCGACGCGCGGCAGGCCGGACTGATCGCCACTGCGGCGGCGGCCGGCGAGGGCACCAAGCGCGCGGCGCGCTACGACCTCGCGCGCTTCTATCTCGCCAACGAATTGGCTGCCGAAGCCAAGGCAGTGCTCAGCGTGGCGCTGGACGACAAGGCCAATGGCGGCGATGAAGTGACCGGCTCGACGTTACGCGCGCTCGCCAATGTGATGCTGCACCGCCCCGAGGACGCGCTGAAGGATCTCACCAATCCCGATATCGGCAATCAAAAGGAAGCGCCGATCTGGCGCGCGATGGCGCAGGCGCGGCTCGGCCGCTGGCCGGAGGCACATGCCGCCTTTAAGTCGCTCGACAAGCAGATCGCCGCGCTGCCGCTCGGCCTGCAGCGCATGGTGCTGCTCGACCGCATCCGAACCGGCATCGAGATCAAGGACTTCGACAATGCCGCGCGCATGGTCCATGACCTCGAAACCATCGGCGTTGCCGACGACATCACGGCATCGGTTGCGGTACTCAAGGGCCGTCTCGCCGAAAGCCTCGGCCGCAAGGAAGACGCACTGAAGGATTACCGCACGGCGGCGATGTCGTCTGACCGCCGCGCCGGTGCGCAGGCGCGGCTGCGCGAGATCGAACTGATGTCGAAGAGCGGCGCCATGCCGCGCAACGAGATGATTCACGAACTGGAGACCTTGACCACGGTGTGGCGCGGCGACGAGACCGAGACGCAGGGACTGCAACTGCTCGCCCATCTCTACACCGGGGACGGTCGTTATCGCGACGCCTTCCACGTCATGCGCACCGCGCTGCTGGCGCACCCCAACGCCGACGAGACGCGCAAGATCCAGGACGAGGCGGCCAAAACCTTCGATGCGCTGTTCCTCGGCGGCAAGGGCGATGCCCTACCGCCGATCGAGGCCCTGGCGCTGTTCTACGACTACCGGGAACTGACGCCGATCGGACGGCGCGGCGACGAGATGATCCGGAAACTGGCCGAGCGGCTGGTCGCGGTCGATCTGCTCGATCAGGCGGCCGAGCTGTTGCAGCATCAGGTCGATCATCGCCTGACCGGTGCGGCGCGGGCGCAGGTCGCGACCCGGCTGGCGACGATCTATCTGATGAATCACAAGCCCGATCATGCGCTGGCATCATTGCAGCGGACGCGATCGTCGGAATTGTCCAACGAGTTGCGCGACCAGCGCCTGCTGCTCGAGGCGCGCGCGCTGTCGGATATCGGCCGCAACGACGTGGCCCTCGAGGTGGTCGCCAACCTCAAGGGCCGTGAAGCCTTGCGCCTGCGCGCCGATATCGAGTGGGCGGCCAAGCACTGGCGTCTGGCAGCCGAGCACATTGAATTGATGCTCGGCGAGCGCTGGAAGGACTTCCGGCCGCTGAGCGACTCCGAGCGCATGGATGTGTTGCGCGCCGCCATCGGCTATACGCTGAGCGATGAAGGCATCAGCCTCTCGCGCCTGCGCGAGAAATACGCGGCCAAGATGGCCGGCACGCCGGATGCCCGCGCCTTCGACGTGGTCAGCGCGCCGATCGGCGCCGACTCTACCGAATTCCAGTCGGTGGCGCGTCGCATCGCCGATACTGACACGCTCGACGCCTTCCTGCGCGATCTCGACGAGCGTTATGGCGCCGAGTACTCGAAGCAGCCGCAGGCGCGCAACGGCGCAGCGCCGGCCGCCGCGGAAGCCAAGAGCGACAACAAGGATCGCAAGCGCGCCGATCCGGCGCCGACCGGTTCGATCCTGCCGCGCGCGGCGACGTTCAGGGATCAGGCGAAGCGGTGAGATTGCGGCTGTAGCGCCGCGCTAACTTCCGTAACTCTGGATCAGCGATCCCGCGACTAGGCTCCATCCGTCGACCAGCACGAAGAAGATCAGTTTGAACGGGAGTGAAACCACGACCGGCGGCAGCATCATCATGCCCATCGACATCAGAACCGAGGCGACGACGAGGTCGATGATCAGAAACGGAATGAACAGCAGAAAGCCGATCTCGAAGGCGCGCTTCAGTTCCGAGATCATGAAGGCCGGGATCAGGATGCGCAGCGACATTTCCTCGGGCGTGGCCGGCGGCGGTTCGCGAGTCATGTCGGAAAACAGCTTCAGGTCCTTTTCACGGACGTGCTTCTGCATGAAGGCGCGCAGCGGCCCGGCGCCGCGCTCGAAGGCCTGCTCGGCAGTTATCTCGTTGGCGACCAGCGGGCGGATGGCGTTGTCGTAGGTCGTCTGCAGCGTCGGTGCCATCACGAAGGCCGTGAGGAAGAGGGCGAGCGACACCAGCACCGAATTCGGCGGCGCAGTAGCGGTACCCATGGCCGTGCGCAGCAGCGACAGCACGACGACGATGCGCGTGAACGACGTCATCATCACGAGGATCGACGGCGCCAGCGACAGCACGGTGAGCAGCGCGATCATCTGGATGACGCGCTCGGTCAGCCCGGTATTGCCGGGGCCGCCGAAATTGATGCTGACGTCCTGAGCCGCGGCTGGCGCAGCGAGGATGAGGAGCGTTCCTGATACTCCAACCACCACCGTCAGAAGTTGACGAACACGGCGGTCGGAACGACCCCTCAAGTCTTACCCGGCGGACGGCCGAGCAGGCTGGCCATCTCCTGTTCAAGGCTGTCGTAGACAGACTTGCCGGCGGGCGCCGCCGGGCGGGGTTGCTGTGGAGCAGGGCGATCGACGCGCGGCTCCTGCCGGGCGCTGGGTGAGGTCTCGAAAGGCGGTTCGGGCCAGCCGTCGTCGTCCGGCTTGGCAGCCGGTGCCGTCTCAATGCGCGGATCGACGCGCAGCTTGTAGTCGCGGCGCGGCACTTCCACGGGTTTCGGCGCGGCCGGTACTGCGAGCGGATCGGTCACCGGCGCCCGGCCCTCGGTCGGGGCGCGGCGCAGCGCAGCCTCGAGCTGCTGCGCCATGTCGGCGAGATTCTGATCGGTTTGCGGCACTTCGCCCGGTTCATGCTCAAGCGCCACCGGCG
>JAEZEY010000450.1 GCA_023432845.1 Pseudomonadota bacterium | reverse complement strand
AGCCGGTGTCGCCCATGAAGATGGAGGCCGGCGGCGCGTTGAACCACAGGAAGCCGAGCGAGGCGCCGATGACCGCGCCGCACAGCACCGCGAGTTCGCCGGTGCCGGCGACGTAGTGCAGTTGCAGATATTCGGAGAACAGCGCGTTGCCGACCACATAGGAGATGAGACCGAAGCTCGCCGCCGCGATCATCACCGGCACGATGGCGAGGCCGTCGAGGCCGTCGGTGAGGTTCACGGCATTGCCGGCGCCGACGATGACGAAGGCGCCGAAGATGACGAACATCCAGCCGAGGTTGACCACCAGCTCCTTGACGAAGGGGAAGGTCAGCGACGTCGCCATCGGCGCCTTGCCGATATGGGTAAGCGCGATGCAGGCGATCAGCGCCACCGTCGCCTCGGCGATCAGGCGCGTGCGGCCGGAGAAGCCGGCATGGGTCTGCTTCGTCACTTTCAGATAGTCGTCGTAGAAGCCGATCAGGCCGAAGGCCAAAGTGACGCCGAGCACGATCCACACGTAAGGATTTTTCGGATTGGCCCACAGCAGCGTCGAGACCAAAAGGCCCGACAGGATCATCAGCCCGCCCATGGTGGGCGTGCCCTTCTTGGTCATGAGGTGCGATTGCGGCCCGTCGGTGCGGATCGGCTGGCCGCGGCCCTGCTTGAGCCGCAGCATGTCGATGATCGGCCCGCCGAACAGGAAGACGAACACCAGCGCGGTCACGACCGCGCCGCCGGTGCGGAAGGTGATGTAGCGGAAGACGTTGAGGAACGAGAGTGTGTCCGAGAATTCGGTCAGCCAGTAAAACATCGCAGTCGCCTTATCGCAGAGTCTTTGCTGCTGGTTGGCTTCGTCAGGCTCCGGCGTCCGGGTCCGGCGCCGGGGTGCCCGCGTAGGTTTTCTCTAAAGCCTTCACGATGGGAGCCATCTTGGAACCGAACGAGCCCTTCACCATCACGGCATCACCGGGACGAATCGCGCCGAGCACGGCCGGCTCCAGCTCCGCCGCGGTTCCGGCATAGCCGCCCCTGCGGTCCGAGGGAAGAGCCTGAAACAGCGATTGCATCAGCGGTCCAGAACAATAAACGAGGTCGATCCTGGCGGCCTCGAGGTCGGCCGCCAGCGCGCTATGGAGCCTTGCGCCGTCGCTGCCCAGTTCGAGCATGTCGCCGAGCACGGCGATGCGCCGGCCCCAAGAACCGTTTGGAAGCTTGCCGATCTCGGCCTGACCGAGCAGTGCGATCGCCGCCGCCATCGAGGCCGGGTTGGCGTTGTAGCTTTCGTCGATCAACAGCGCGCTGCCACCGGACGGATGCAGGATCATGCGGGCGCCGCGGCCGGCCGGCGCGCGCAATTTGCCGAGCGCCAGCGCGGCGAGCGCCAGATCGGCGCCGGCGAGCGACGCCGCGGCCAGCACGGCGAGCGAATTATTGACGAGATGCCTGCCCGGCGCGCCCAATTTGTAATGTACCTCGTGGCCGAGAATGTCGGCATGGACGGAAGACGTGCTGGCGTGCAGCGCAAAGCGGATGAGGCGCGCTTCGCAGGACGGATCCTCGCCGAAGCGGACGATGGTCTCCACGCCGGCAGCCTTCGCCGCGGCGGCGAGCCGCTCGTATTGTGAGTTGTCGCGGTTGATGACGGCGGCGCCACCCGGTTCAAGGCCGAGGAAGATTTCGGCCTTGGCATCGGCGATCTTCTCGATCGAGCCGAAATATTCCAGATGCACCGCTTCCACCGTGGTGACGATGGCGACATGCGGGCGCGCCAGTTTCGTCAGCGGCGTGATCTCGCCGGCATGGTTCATGCCGATTTCAAAGATGGCGTATTTGACGTCGGCCGGACAGCGCGCCAGCGACAAAGGCACGCCCCAGTGATTGTTGTACGAAGCGACCGAGGCATGGGTCTCGCCATCGGCGGACAGCGCCAGGCGCAGGGCTTCCTTGGTGCCCGTCTTGCCGACCGAGCCGGTGACAGCAATGACCTTGGCGCTCATGCGTGCACGCGCGGCTCGCGCCAGATCGCGCAAGCCATCAAGCACATCATCGATCAGCAGCAGTGGCGCATCGACGGGAAAACGATCACGCTTCGACCGCGCGACAACGGCGACGCCGGCGCCGGCCTTCAGCGCCGCCTCGACGAAATCATGGCCGTCGCGCACATCGGTCAGCGCGAAGAAGGCTTCGCCCTTGGCGATGGTGCGGGTGTCGATGGAGATGCCGGTGATGTCGGCCGCCGGCGAACCGACAATGTCGGCGCGCATCGCGCGGGCCATGTCGGAGAGTGTCCAGAGAGACGTCATGCCCCCAATTCCTTCAACACCTTCTCGACCGCCTCGTGATCCGAGAACGGCAGTGTCTTTCCGCCGACAATCTGGCCCGTTTCATGGCCCTTGCCGGCCACGACCAGCACATCGCCTTTTTGCAGTCCGGCGATACCGGCGCGAATGGCCTCGGCGCGGTCGCCGATCTCGGTGGCGCCCGGTGCGGCGGCCAGAATGGCGGCACGGATCGCAGCCGGGTCTTCACTGCGCGGATTGTCGTCGGTGACGATGACGCGGTCGGCGTTCTTATAAGCGACCTCGCCCATCAGCGGACGTTTGCCGGGATCGCGGTCGCCGCCGGCACCGAACACGAGGGCTAGCTTGCCGGTGGCATAGGGCCGCAACGCTTCCAGTGCTTTGGCCAGCGCGTCCGGCTTGTGCGAATAGTCGATGAAGATCGGCGCGCCGTTGAAAGCGCCGACGAGTTCGAGCCGGCCCTTGGCGCCGGTCAGCTTCTCCAGCGCCGCGAAGACCGGCGCCGGCGGCGAGCCGGTGGCGATGGCAAGCCCCGCGGCCACCGCGGCGTTGTAGACCTGGAAGGCACCGACCAGCGGCAGCTTCACATTATATATGTGGCCGGCGTGTTCGAACGCGACGCGCTGCGCAAAGCCGTCGATGGCGACCTCGGCGATCCGGATGCCCTCGCCGCCCTTGGTCGCATTTTTGCCGATGGTGAGCAGCTTCAGCCCGCGCCGCCGCGCGGCTTCGACAACCTGCAGCGCGTGCTCGTCGTCGGCATTGATCACTGCCGTCCCGTTCGCGGCAACCAACTCCGTGAACAGGCGCAGCTTGGCGGCGAGATAGGCCTCCAGCGTCGGGTGATAGTCGAGATGGTCGCGCGACAGATTGGTGTAGCCGGCGGCGGCGATGCGGATGCCGTCGAGGCGATGCTGATCAAGGCCGTGCGATGACGCTTCCAGCGCCAGATGGGTGACGCCATCGGCGGCGAGTTCATCGAGCGAGCGATGCAGATCGACCGGATCGGGCGTGGTCAGCGAGCCATAGACCTCGCCTTTCGGCGACACCACACCGACGGTGCCGACGCTGGCAGCCGATTGCCCCAGCGCCGTCCAGATCTCGCGGGTAAAGGCCGCAACCGACGTCTTGCCGCTGGTGCCGGTGACAGCGGCGATGATGCCCGGCTGGCGCGGATAGAATTTCGCGGCGGCCAGCGCCAGCGCGCGGCGCGCATTGCCGACCTGAATAAAGGCCGCGCCCTGCGGCAAGCCGCCCGGCCTGTGCTCGGCGCACACGGCGACGGCGCCGGCTTCCACCGCCTTGGCGGCATAGGTTGCGCCGTCGGCCTTGCTGCCGGCGATGGCGATGAAGAGAAAGCCGCGCTTGACCTTGCGGCTGTCGGAGGTGACTCCGGTCACCGCGATACGGGCAAAGCCCGGTGCCAGGCTGACCTCCGGCAGGAGTTCGCCGAGCGTCACCGCGCCACCTGATTGCTGACGAGGATCGCCTGCTCGGCCTTCGGCAGATCGAAACGCGGCGCGATGTCGAGCAGCGGCGCAACGCGCGCGATCACCTTGGCCGCCGTCGGCGCGGCGTTCCAGCCGGCGGTGGCGTAGCCGTGCGTCTCCTTGGTGGCCTGCGGTTCGTCCAGCATGATCAGCAACAGATACTGCGGTTTGTCCGCCGGCAAAACAGCCATGAAATCGGTGAGCAGCTTGGTCTTGGAGTAACGGCCGTTGATAACCTTTTCCGCAGTGCCGGTCTTGCCGCCGATGTAATAGCCGTCGACATTCGCGGTCTTGCCGCTGCCGATCTCGGCGTTGAGGCGCATCAGATAGCGCATCTTGACCGAGGTTTCCGGCTTGAGCACCTGCCTGGCCAGCGCGCGCGCCTCATCCGGGCTGCGCTTGAGGAAGGTCGGCGGGATGAGCAGGCCGCCATTGAGCGTGGCGGCGACACCCATGACCGCCTGCAGCGGTGCGACCGACAGGCCGTGGCCGAAGGCGATGGTCACGGTGTTCAGTTCGCCCCAGCGCTTCGGCACGATCGGCTCGGCGCTCTCGGGCAGTTCGGTGCGCAGACGGTCGAGCTGGCCCATCTTCCTGAGCCAGGCCTTGTGATAGTCGACGCCGAGCGACAGCGCGAGCCGCGCCGTGCCGATGTTCGACGAATAAGTGAAGATCTCGGGAATCGACAGCACGCGGCGCTGGGCATGGTAGTCGTTGATCGTGAACTTGCCGTAACGCAGCGGCATGCGCGCGTCGAACGTCGTGGTGAGACCCATGCGGCCGGAGTCGAGGCCCATGGCGATGGTCAGCGCCTTGAAGGTCGAACCCATTTCATAGACGCCGGTGGTCAGGCGGTTGATGCGTGTCGGATCGTTGGCCTCGCGCGGATTGTTCGGGTCATAGTCCGGCTCCGACGCCATGGCGACGATCTCGCCGGTATTGACGTTGAGCATCAGGCCCGCCGCCGCCTTGGCGGAGAACTTGTCGCGCGCCTTGGCGAGTTCGTCGCGCAGCGCGAACTGCACACGCAGATCGAGCGCCAGCTCGACCGGCTTCTGCAGGCGATCGGTGGCGAGCCCGGCCATGTGCAGCGCCGCCAGTCCTTGCCCGTCGAGCCACTTCTCGATGCCGGCAATGCCCTGGTTGTCGACATTGACGTGACCGATCAGGTGCGACACCACCGGACCATTCGGATAGACGCGCTTGTTCTCGGTCAGAAAGCCGATGCCCGGTAGCCCTAGGCGATGGATCTCGCGCTGCTGGGCCGGCGTCAGCTCGCGCCTGAGCCAGGCGAAGCCGCGGCCCGACGACAGGCGCTCGCGCAATTCCTTGGCATCGAGATCCGGCAGCACCGCGGTGAGCATCTCGGTCGCCTCATCGACGTCGATGAGTCGGCGCGGTTCCGCGAATAGCGACGGCATCTTGACATCAGTGGCGATGATGGCGCCGTGACGGTCGACGATGTCCGGCCGCGCTGTCGCGATCGCGTCCTGGGACACGCTGCGCCGGCCGCCATGGCCTTCGCTGACGAGCGCGAACATGACGAGCTTGCCGGCGATGATGCCGTAGACCGCGACGAAGGCGATGATGGCAAGACCGATGCGTGCCTTGGCCTTGACGTTGCGATCGACATTGGCGCCGTACAGCAACTTGTGCACCACGCGCTGCCAGCGCGACTCGGTCGCCTTCTTCTTCGGCGCGGTGAAGCCGACATCGGTCATCGCCGCGCTCCCGGAACACCGATGCTGCCGGTCGTTTCGTGCGGCGCGCCGGGCGCGATCATCGACGCGATCGGATCCTCCTGCGGCGGCACCGGGGTCGGACGCATCGGCAGGCTGTCGAAGTCGGCGAACTGGGTCGAGACCGCCGGCTTGAGATTGAGGTGACGTTCGGCGAGACCCTGAATGCGCGTCGGCGTCTGCAGCTTGGCCCACTCGGCGCGCAGCACCGCGACCGCGTCGCGCTCGCGGCGCAGTTCATGGCGCAGCTTAGCGACGCGCTCGGCCTGCAGCGTCGAGTCGAACTTGATCTTGTAGACATAGGCCGCGGCGACGACGAGCGCGGCAATGACGAGAATGTTGAGGATACGCACGGTCTAACGGCCCCTCATCACTTCGTCGAGCGACGGCAGCGGCGGCAGCAGATCGTCGAGACCGTCATCGAGCGGCGGCGCGGCGGTGCGCTCGGCGGCGCGGAGCTTTGCCGAACGGGCACGCGGGTTGCGCGCGATTTCCTCATCGCCGGCGACGACCGGCTTCCTGGTCAGCGTCACGAAGCGCGCCTGCTCGCGCGCGACATCCGGCATGTGGCGCGAGCCGGCGCGGGTCTCGCCGCGCGAGGCGAGATAGGATTTGACGATGCGATCTTCCAAGGAGTGGAACGAGACCACGGCAAGGCGGCCGCCCGGTTTGAGGATGCGCTCGGCGGCCAGCAGCGCCGACGTGAGTTCGCCGAGCTCGTCATTGACGAAGATGCGCAGCGCCTGGAAGGTGCGCGTCGCCGGATGAATGTCGTTCGGCTTGGCGCGGACGACCGAGGCCACCAGTGACGCCAGTTGCGCGGTGGTGCGGATCGGCGTCTCGCCGCGCGCCTTGACGATGGCGCGGGCGACGCTGCGCGAATGGCGTTCCTCGCCGAGGCGATAGATGATGTCGGCAAGATCGCGCTCGGACGCCGTCGCCACGACATCGGCCGCGCTCGGACCTTCCGCGCTCATGCGCATGTCGAGCGGACCTTCAAAGCGGAACGAGAAGCCGCGCACGGCTTCGTCGAGCTGCATCGACGACACGCCGATGTCGAGAACGATGCCGTCCACCTCCGTCGCGCCACATTCGCGGGCGACGTCATCTAGATGGGAAAAGCGCTCCTCGACCAGTGTCAGCCGGCCGGCCGCTTGCTGGACGAGATCGGCGCCGCGCGCCACCGCGCTCTGGTCGCGGTCGATGCCGATAACGCGCGCATCCGGCGCGGCGTCGAGGATCATCCGGGTGTAACCGCCGGCGCCGAAGGTGCCGTCGATGTAGACGCCACCATCGCGCACGTTGAGAAACCCGACCGCCTCACGGCCGAGCACCGGGATATGCGGCGCGTCTGTGTCGGAACCGCCGAGCGCCATCATGTTTGAACCCGGTCTCCGGACATCGAACCGCCGTCCCTCGCGCCGCGCGCGCCGAAAGCCGCCGGCGTCCCGCCGCGCCTCGCGCCCAGCAGGCCCCCCGTCGCGGCGGAAAGCGGCCGATCTCCGTGAGAGTGCTGCGGTGGGCATTGGCGACTTGAGCGGTAACGGATTGACGCTGCCCCGCCACCCCGTTAAGGGCCACGGCGCAGCGCGCGAACGCTCCATTAAGCCGCTCTTAAACTTAAGGATTTGTTTCGATTCCGCGGCCAAAAAAGGGCGCGGCTCGATTTCCCGTCCGGCACACGTTAATTGTTGCGAATCGATGCTAAATCAACACTTGGTTGCAGGCTGGCAATGACCGTATTCCAGCCCGACTCCTTTATCGTCGCTGACGTCCTGCCGTCGCCGAATTTCGACGCGCGCGCCGACGGCCGCCTGCCCGACCTCATCCTGCTGCATTACACCGGCATGCCGACCGGCGAGGCGGCGCTCGCCCGCCTCACCTCGGCCGAGTCCAAGGTGTCGTCGCACTATGTCGTGTTCGAGGACGGCCGGGTCTTTCAATGCGTGCCGGAAAGCCTGCGTGCCTGGCACGCCGGCGTGTCGTCCTGGGCGGGGGAGACGGACATCAACTCCTGCTCCATCGGCATCGAAATCGTGAACCCCGGTCATGAATTCGGCTACGCGGATTTCCCGCTGCGCCAGACCGCGGCGGTGATCGCACTGTGCAAGTCGATCCTGACCCGGCGCGGGCCGATCAGCCCGGACCGGGTGCTTGCCCACTCCGACGTCGCGCCGTCGCGCAAGATGGATCCGGGCGAAAAGTTCCCCTGGGAACTGTTGCACAACTCCGGCGTCGGCCACTGGGTGCGGCCGGCGGAGCTCGACGTCGAGGGCACGACATTGCGTCCCGGCGACAGCGGCGAGCTCGTCACCCGCCTGCAGCGCGCCTTCCGGCTCTACGGCTACGGCCTCGACGATAACGGCGTTTACGATGACAAGACGGTCGACGTGGTCGCCGCGTTCCAGCGCCACTTCCGCCCGGCGCGGGTCGACGGCATCGCGGATCCTTCGACCATGCTGACGCTCGGCCGGCTGATCGAGACGCGGCCGGCGCCGCTGGGCTGACCGATCACCCCCCGCAATCTCCTCAGTTCGCGCGGCGGGCGCGGAAGTCCGCCTGCAACTGCCACGTCGCGCCGGCATCCATCGACCGCTCGCCACGCCAGCGGAAGGAATCCGGCGCGATGTCGCTGAACGACCAGCGCAGATGAACGCCGTCGCCCAAGTCACCGATCTGCACGATGCGATCGCCCTGCGCGCGGCCGAGTTGCCGCGTGTAGTACTGCTTGAGCGGATCGTTCCAGAGAATGTGCCAAGCATCGAGACCGGGATCGTACGCGCGCAAGGTGGTGCCGTAAAACAGGCCCGGCAGGATCCAGACGTCCTGAATGGCGCGACCGTCAAGCGCCCAGGCGAAATGGATCTCACCGCGACCGCGATGCTCGTTGCCGTCATCCTTGTGAACCAGCGCGTCGAATTCCCAGTCGCCGATGAAACGGCCATAGAGCGCCATCTTGTCGGCGCGATCGGCCGCCGGCCCTGGCGACACCAGCGTATTCACGAAACCCGAAGACGAATAAACCATCGTGGCGCTCCTGCTTTTTCGGCTCAGATAGAGGGGCAAGAGCACGGGCGCTTGGGAAAAATTGCTAAGGTTCAAATCGTTCGTTGGCCGGAAGCAGCAGTTTTCGCGCGACGCGATCCGCGCTAAATTGATGTAATGGCAGTGAAATCGACCATCGTGGCGTCGGGCCCGGGCTGGCAGGTGGCGAATGTCGTCTGCGGCAGCGGCCCCCGCGACCGGCCGTTCGAGGAACAGCATAACGGCGTCTCGATCGCGGCGGTGATGCGCGGCAGCTTTCAGTATCGCACGCGCCAGGGTTCCGCCGTGCTGGTGCCCGGCGCGCTGCTGCTCGGCAATGCCGGCGCCTGTTATCAGTGCGGCCATGAGCATGCCATCGGCGACCGCTGCCTCGCCTTTCACATGACGCCGCAATGTTACGAAGAAGCCGTCGCCGAGACCGCCGGCGCGCGCAGCATCGCTCTGTCACGCGCAAGCCTGCCGCCGCTGCCGCAACTCGTCGGCGTGCTCGCCGAGGCGCAAGCCGCGCACGACGACGGCGATACTGAGGCTTTCGATGAAATCCGCATGCGCCTCGCCGCCGCGGTCGCAGCAGTGCTGACGCCGCTTGGCCGCCGCCGCGCGCCCAGCGCCCAGGACGAGCGTCGCATCACGGCGGCGGTGCGTCACATCGAAGTCAATGCCGAGCGCAAACTCGGCATCGCTGCGCTGGCACGCGTGGCCGCGATGAGCCCCTATCATTTCCTGCGCACGTTCCGGCAGGTCACCGGCGTTACGCCGCATCAGTTCATCCTGCGCACAAGGCTGTATCGCGCGGCCGTGCGGCTGCGCGCCAGCGACGAGCAGATCGCGACAATCGCCTTCGATTGCGGCTTCAACGACCTGTCGACCTTCAACCGCCGCTTCCGCCGCACGATCGGCGTCACGCCGGGCGATTATCGTGGCCGCAGACGAGCCGCTTAAGACATCATAGCTTTGAATTGAATCGTGCCCCTCCTGGATCGCCCGCGAAAGCGGGC
>JAEZEY010000447.1 GCA_023432845.1 Pseudomonadota bacterium | reverse complement strand
ATCCACGATCTGCCGGAGAAAGCGCGGGCGCACGATGTCGCGCTGCTGATCGAAACGGCGCGGCAGATTTCGCGCAAGCTCGGGCACGGGCTCGGCGCCGAGCAACCAATGGCGGCCGTCCGCGGCGGGCGGCCGGCCCGGCCTCGCAAGCGTTTGTAACTTCTCCCAAATCGAAAGCCCGGAAGGCTTCCGCCTCCCGGGCTTTTCTTTAGAGCGAACCTCGCGGATCAGAACTCGATCTTCGCGTCCTTGATGATCGGGCCCCACTTGTCGATCTCGGCCTGGGTGAAGGCCTTGAGGTCGGCAGGCGTACCACCGGCAGGCTGGATGCCGAGATTGGCCAGGAACTCCTGGGTCTTCGAATCCTTCAGCCAGGCATTGGTGGCCGCGTTGAGCTTGGCGATGACGTCGTCAGGCGTCTTGGCCGGCACCAATATGGCGTACCACACACCCGCTTCGAAGCCCGGCAACGACTCGGCGACCGTCGGCACGTCCGGCAGCCGCGACCAGCGCTGAGACGACGCAATAGCCAGCGCCTTGATCTTTTTCTCACGTACCGATGGCACATAGCCGGCCAACGAATCCATGCCAACGTCGATGTGATTGCCGATCAGGTCGGTGAGGATCTGCGCGCTGCCGCGATACTGAGACTTGGCGAAATCGATCCCGGCACTGCGTGCCAAGAGTTCGCCAGTGATGTGGCCGAGCGTGCCGTTGCCCGGGAAGCCGCCGGTCGCCTTGCCTGGATTAGCCTTTGCGTAGGCGATGAAGTCCTTGAGCGTCGAATACGGCGCGTCGGGCCGCGCCGTGACGATGACCGGCGCTTTGGCGACGAGCACGACCGAGGCGAAATCGCGCTGCGGGCTGTACTCCATCTTCTTGTACATGAGCTGGTTGGTCGCGGCCTGTCCCGTCGTCGCGAACAGAATGGTGTAACCATCGGCGTTCGCGCGGGCGACCGCGGTCGCGCCGATATTGCCGCCTGCGCCGCCTTTGTTCTCGATAACGAAAGGCTGGCCGAGTTTTTGGTTCAGTTCCTGCGCTAAGCTGCGCGCAATGACGTCGGATGTGGTGCCCGCGGTGAACGGCACGACCATCGTGACCGGGCGCGAAGGCCAGTTATCTGCGAAAGCGGGCGCCGCCTGAGCGAGGCCAAGCGCTGCGCCCGCAAGCGTCAGCGCGGCCATACGCCGATTGATGGTTCGCATCGTTTCACTCCCTGGTGTCAATTTTCTAGGCCCGCAACATATTTTCTCCAGTTATCCGTGCGCAAGGGCATATCGGCGAATGTCTTGCGCTGGTCCGCAGCCTTGCCGATCAATTCAGCAGCGGTCATTTCCTTGCGTTGCAGATAATCATCGAACTCTTGCAGTGCAGCGAACAACACCGGCGCGCCGCGCAGCATCACTTCAGATGCCATCTCCACCGCGCTGGCGCCGGCAAGCATCATGCGCGCGACATCGAGTCCGCTGCGTGCGCCGTTGGTCGCGATCAGCGGCTTGTCGGCGCCAAGCTGCTGGCGCGACACGGAAAGCCAGTGACAGGTCAGCGGCAGGTTCCAGTAACCGCCGACGCCAAGCGTGGTGCCGAGGAAAGGCTGCATCGTCTCGACATCGGGAATGAAGCCGAGCAGCCGCCCGGCCATCACCACCGCCTCACCGCCGGCGTTGAACGCCGCCGCGGCGAGGTCCGTCACGCGCTCGCTCTGCCCAGTGATCTTCACCCACAAAGGAATTTGGATGGATTTTCGCACAGCGGAAACAATTGACGTTACGCCTGCCGGATCGAGTTCGGTGGCGACCACGCCTTTGGCCTGACTGGCATAGGGCGTGCCGATATTGAGTTCGAGCATGCGCAGGCCCGCCTGCTCGATCTGTTTCGCCATCGCGACCGTCTTGTCGAGATCGGCGACGATCAGGCTGGCGATGGCATAGGCGTCCATTGCCTTGGCTTCACGGTCCAGCCTCGCCGTCTGTTCGAGCCAGGCGTCGAAGCTTTGCGGCGTCAGACCCGAACGGCAGGCGATGAACGCCGTCTCCGGCGCCTGCGGCGTCCACGGGATTTCCCGCCACGTCTCATCGAGCAGCATGTATTCGGCGCGCTGCAGTTGGTCCTTGCCGCGCTCCATTTCATTGATGGATTTGACGACGACGGCGCCGACGCCGGCGCGCAAGGCGCGGAGAACCCCCTCGGCCTCGATCATGTGCTCCGCCGCGCCGGCGATCAACGGGTTCTTCAGCGCCGTTCTACCGACCGTCACGCCCAGACGGGTCATTGCATCTCCTCCTGCGTCTTCGTCCTTTTACGAGCGCGTCTTAGACGATCTCGCCAGCGGACGATACGGCGCAGGAGGAATGGCTGCTCTCAGCCAACCACGCGATCGGCGTCGCGCAGCACGACATAGATCGCCGGAATGACCAGCACGGTGAGCAGAGTCGACGAGACCAGGCCGAACAGCAGCGAAATCGCCAGCCCCTGAAAGATCGGGTCAAGCAGGATCGTGGCCGCGCCGATCATCGCCGCGAGCGCAGTCAGCAGGATCGGCTTGAAGCGCACCGCGCCGGCTTCGATCAGCACCTCGCGCAATGTCTTGCCCTGCCCCGCGCCGTGGCGGATGAAGTCCACCAGCAGGATCGAGTTGCGCACGATGATGCCGGCTAGCGCGATAAATCCGATCATCGACGTCGCGGTGAACGGCGCGCCGAACAGCGCGTGACCGAGTACGATGCCGATCAATGTAAGCGGGATCGGCGTGAGGATGACCAGCGGCAGTTTGAAGCTGCCGAATTGCGCCACGACCAGAATGTAAATGCCGAGGATCGCAACCATGAAGGCGGCGCCCATGTCGCGGAAGGTGACATAGGTGATCTCCCACTCGCCGTCCCAGAGCAGCGCCGTCTTGCCCTCGTTCTCCGGCTGGCCGTGGAACAGAATGTCGGGCTTGCCGAGCGCGCCCCAGTTATGTGCTTCCACCAGCTTGTTGACGTCGAGAATGCCGTAGATCGGCGCCTCGTAAGCGCCCGCCAGTTCGGCCTGCACCATGTCGGCGAAACGGCCGTCGCGGCGGAAGATGGTCGGCGATCCCATTTCCCGCGTCACATGGACGACGTCACCGAGCTCGACCACGGTCTTGTTGCCCGGCACGGTGTTGGCGGCGACCGGCGTAGCCGCCAGCGAGTCGTTCCACGACAGCCGGCTCTTCGGCAGCCGCACTACGATTTCGATCGGATCGCGGCCCTCGCCACGATGCGAATAGCCGACCGAGGCCCCGCCGAACAACGCGGCGATGGTGTCATATACGTCGCGCTGCTCGACGCCGAAATACTCCAGCCGGTCCTGGTCGATGGAGATACGCAGGCGCGGCTGCGGCTCGCCGATGGAATCGTCGATATCGACGATATAGGGAACCGACGCAAAGATCTTCTTCAGCTCCTGCGCGGTCGCACGGCGGGTTTCCGAATCCGGGCCATAGACTTCAGCCAGCAACGTCGCCAGCACCGGCGGTCCCGGCGGCACTTCGACCACCCGCGCCACCGCGCCCGCCGGCAAGGCGACCGCCTTCAGGCGCGCGCGCAAATCCAGCGCGATGTCGTGACTAGCCCGGCTTCGCTCGCTGCGCGGCGCGAGATTGAGATGCAGTTCACCGAGCTCGGGCTGCTCGCGCAGATAATAGTGACGCACAAGGCCATTGAAGTTGAACGGCGCCGGCGTGCCGGCATAGGTCTCGACCGAACGAATCTCCGGCACCTGCCGCGCAATATCGGCGATGGCGAACAATGTGCGCTCGGTGTCCTCGAGGGCCGAGCCTTCCTTGAGATCGACGACGACGGCGATTTCGGACTTGTTGTCGAACGGCAGCAGCTTGACCGTCACGGTCTTGGTCACGAACAACAGACAGGCCGCCAGCGTCGCGACACCGACGCCGATGAGGAATATCCAGGCCGACCGGCGCGAACGCACCACCGGCATGACGATGCGGCGATAGAGCCTGCCGAGCATGCCTTCGTCATGCGCGCCGTCATGCCCGCCACCGTGGGCCCCGTGCAGCGGCGTCCCCTCCGGCTGCAGGCGCAGCATCAGCCAGGGCGCGATCACCATGGCGACGAAGAACGAGAACAGCATCGCCGCCGAGGCATTGGCGGGAATGGGCGCCATGTAGGGCCCCATCAACCCGGACACGAACTGCATCGGTAGCAACGCGGCTATCAGGGTGAGCGTCGCGACGATGGTCGGGTTGCCGACCTCGGCGACCGCCTCGATGGCGGCCTGCAGCCGGCTCCGGCCATCGCGCATCGACCAGTGCCGCTCGATATTCTCGATCACCACAATGGCGTCGTCGACCAGAATGCCGATGGAGAAGATGAGCGCGAACAGGCTGACGCGATTGATCGTGTAGCCCTTGACCTTGGCAGCGAACATGGTTAGCAGAATCGTGGTCGGGATCACGACAAGCGTCACCAGCGCCTCGCGCCAGCCGACGGCAAAGGCGATCAGCAGCACGATCGAGACGGTGGCCAGGCCGAGATGGAACAGAAGTTCGTTGGCCTTCTCGCTCGCCGTCTCGCCGTAGTCGCGGGTCAGCGTCACCGCGACGTCCTTCGGCACCAGCCGTTCCTGCACCTCATGCAGCCGGCTGAGCAGGTCTTCGGCAACGACGACGGCATTGGCGCCGGCGCGCTTGGCGAAAGCGACGCTCACCGCCGGAACGCGCGACCACTGGCCGGCACTGTCCGGCATGTCCATCCAGACACGGTGTTCCTTTGGGCTCGGCCCGATGATGACGGAAGCGACGTCGCGGACATAGACCGGGCGGCCGTCGCGGGTGGTCAGCAGCAAAAGGCCGATATCGGGGATTCCCGACAGGGTCTGTCCGGCGCCGACGATGCGCATGGCGCCGGCATCGCGGACCGAGCCGGCCTGGAACGAGCGATTGGCATCGCGCACCTTGGCGACCAGTTGCTGCAAAGTGACGCCGAACAGCGACAGTTTTTCCGGATCGGGCTCGACCCTGATCTGTTGCGCATTGCCGCCAGAAATATAAGTGAGGCCGACATTGTCGGTCTTCATCAGTTCATACTGAAGCTGCCTCGTGATCTGGAACAGGTCCTTGTCGGTGTAGCGCGCCGCCGCTTCCGGCTTCGGCGACAAGGTCAGCACGACGATGGCGACATCATTAATGCCGCGGCCGACGATCAACGGCTCAGCAATTCCGACCGGAATGCGGTCCATGTTGGCGCGCATCTTCTCGTGAACGCGCAGGATGGCTTCGTCGGACTTGGTGCCGACAAGGAAGCGCGCCGTAACCATGACGCGATCGTCGACGGTCTGGCTGTAGACATGTTCTACACTGTCGATACCCTTGACGATGGATTCGAGCGGCTTGGTCACGAGTTCAACCGCGTCCGGGGCCTTGAGGCCGTCGGCGTTGATCATGATGTCGACCATCGGCACGCTGATCTGCGGTTCTTCCTCGCGCGGAATGGTCAGGAGCGCAACGAGGCCGACCGCCAGCGCCGCCAGCAGGAACAGCGGCGTCAGCGGCGAGCGGATCGTCGCCTGTGTCAGGCGTCCGGAGATTCCCAGATTCACGGCCGCACCAGAACATCGCCGGACTTGAGGCCGGACAGGATCTCAAGCGCGTCCGGCATGTCGGGCCGCGGCTGCTCGCGGCCGCGCTGCACCGGCACATCGACGACCTCCTTGCCGTCGCGCTGGACGCGCGCATAGTCGATGCCGAAACGGGTCAGGATGAAGCCAGCCGGAACAATGACGCTGTCGCGCTCGCCGCCGGACACCCAGACGCGGATGCGCTCGCCGACAAAATAGTCGCCCAATCCCTTGACCTGCGCGTCGGCGACGACGCGGCCGTCCTCGATCTGCGGATAAATCAGGTCCACGGTGCCGAAGCGCGCGCCGTTGCTGCCGAGTTGCTCGCCGTCGATGCGGATCGTGTCACCCGCTTTAAGGAAGCGTGCGTGACGCTCGGGCACGCGCAGCCGCAACACAAAGTTTTGTTCAGCAATGCTGGCGACCGTTTCGCCGGGCATGATCACCGCCCCGGCCGTGACCGGCACCTTGAGCACGCGGCCCGCCGCCGGCGCGAACACCTTGCCCTCGCTGAGCTGCTGCTCGATGACCGAGCGCTCGGCCACCCGCGAGCGTTGCGCATTCGATGCGACATTGAAGGCGGTGCGCGCCTCATCAAGGCGCGTCTTGGGAATGGTGCCGCTGGCAAAAAGACCTTCGGCGCGGTCGAGATCCGATTTGGCCTGCGCGACCTGCGCCTCGAGGCCCTGAATCTGCGCATCGAGCGAGCGGAGCTGCAGCGCCAGCTTGTCATCACCGACAGTGGCGACGAGTTGGCCCTGCTCGACGTGATCGCCCTCCTTCACCGAAAGCTGCGCCACCGTGCCGCCGATCCGGGCGCGGGCCAAAATGACATTGGCGGTTTCGACGGTGGCGAAGACCGCCTTTTCATCGGCCACGGCGCGGGGCGCGACGGTGTATGTGTCCGCGGCGAAGGCATGCTGGGCTGCCAGCATCATCAGCGCCGCAAGCGCGGTTTTGCTGTGCATCACTCGGTCTTCCTCACGTTCACTGCGTCATCTCGGTTAGCAAACCGCCGGTCGGCGGCATTGACCTTGCGCAAGCGCTACCGCCTTCGCGCGCGCGCGGCGAGCTTCACCGGCCGGCATTTGCGCGCCGGCGCGCAGAAGCTGCGGTACAGCGTCTCCACGATCTGCCGCGCCGGCTGGCTGGCGATGGAATACCAGACGGTCTGGCCATCGCGCCGTGCATCGACCAGGCCATCCTTACGCAGCAGCGCAAGGTGCTGCGACACCGTCGAGTCGCGGACTTGCAGCAAATCCGCGAGTTCGCCGACCGAACGTTCCTTGTCGATCAACTGGCACACGATAATCAGGCGATAGGGATGCGACAGCGCCTTGAGAAGTGCGCCCGCCTCGTCCGCTGCCGCGGCCATCTTGTCGATTTGAAGGGTCATGGTCTCGTTCATAAATTCAATATTGCGAATATACGAATGTTAGAATATAAGGTCAATGGCGCGGCGGTGAAAACGTGGGTTCACCCGCACGGCGCCAGGCCGAAACGCCTCAGGACAAAGGCCTTTTCGGCAGATTCTCGATCGTCCCAAGGGAGTTCATTGTGATGAACGTCGACCGCGCCGTCCTGTCACTCGCCGGCACCATGATCCTGGTCAGCCTGGCGCTCGCACATTTCGTTAGCCCCTATTGGATGCTGCTCACGGCCTTCGTCGGCCTCAATCTGTTGCAGGCAGCTTTCACCGGCTTCTGTCCGGCGGCCACCGTGTTCCGCCTGCTCGGGCTGAAATCCGGTCCGGCCTTCTGCAGTTCGGCGACGACCGACCGCTGAGAAGTCGGGCTGATCAAGATCAAGGCATGGTCCAAACGCCCATACCTTCATAAGAAGCCCGCCAACGGGACGTTACCGTTCAACAGCCGGAGGAAGTCATGGCTCATATCGTTATTCTGGGTGGCGGAATTGGCGGCGTCTCGTGCGCCTATGAGGTCAAGCACGCTATCCGCCCGGAAGACCGCGTCACGCTCGTGTCGAACAAGCCGTTCTTCCAGTTCACCCCGTCGAACCCTTGGGTCGCGGTGAAGTGGCGCAAGAAGGAAGATATTGTTATCGACCTCGCCGAGGTGCTGCCGCGTCACGGCGTCGCCTTCAACGGCACCGGCGCTGCCCGAGTCCATCCGGAAGAGAACCGCGTCGAACTCGGCGACGGCACATCCGTCACTTATGATTATCTCGTCATCGCCACCGGACCCGAACTCGCCTTCGACGAGATCGAGGGCCTCGGACCGCACGGCAACACGCAGTCGGTTTGCGACGTCGATCACGCCGTGAGCGCCAACGAGCGCTGGGAAGCGTTCTGCAAGGATCCCGGCCCGATCGTAGTCGGCGCCGTCCAGGGTGCCTCGTGCTACGGCCCGGCCTATGAATTCGCCATGATCATGGACGCGGACCTGCGGCAGCGCCGCATCCGTGACAAGGTGCCGATGACTTTCGTCACCGCCGAACCCTATATCGGCCACCTCGGCGTCGGCGGCATCGGCGATACCAAGGGCCTGCTCGAATCTGCCATGCGCCAGCGTCACATCAAGTGGGTGACCAACGCCAAGGTCGACAAGATCGAGCCCGGCAAGGCTTTCGTCACCGAAGTTGACGATGACGGCAAGCCGAAGAAGGCGCACGAACTGCCGTTCAAGTATTCTATGATGCTGCCGGCGTTCCGCGGCATCGCGGCGCTCCGCAATATCGAAGGTCTGTCGAACCCGCGTGGCTTCGTCATCACCGACAAGCATCAGCGCAATCCGAAGTATCCGAACATCTTCGGCGTCGGCGTCTGCATCGCCATCCCGCCGCTCGAACAGACACCGGTGCCGGTCGGCGTGCCGAAGACCGGTTTCATGATCGAGTCGATGGTGACGGCGACCGCCCTCAATATCGGCCAGTTGCTGCGCGATCAGCCGCCAACCAACGAAGCGACCTGGAACGCCATCTGCCTCGCGGATTTCGGCGATTCCGGCGTCGCCTTCGTGGCCATGCCGCAGAACCCGCCGCGCAACGTCAATTGGGCCTCGAGCGGGCGCTGGGTGCATCTGGCGAAGATCGCCTTCGAGAAATACTTCCTGCACAAGGTCAGGGCAGGCACCACGGAGCCCTATTACGAGCGTGCCATGATGAAGTTTCTCGATATCGGCAAGATCAAGGAGCCGGCGGCCTGAGCTGCCGGTCCGGCCCACCGCGGCCCACCGCGCTTTCGGCGCCGGCGGCGCCGAAGCCGCTTGAGTTCGGCCGCCGCGCGCGATAGCGAAAGCGGCCGCCAACCGAAGGGCCTGCCGCAATGACCGCCAGACTCGTCGACGGGATCGCCGTCGCCGCCAAGATTCGCACCGAGCTCAAGGAGCGGACCGCCCGTCTCGCCGCCGCCGGCTGCACGCCCGGGCTCGCGGTGATCATGGTCGGCAACGACGCCGCCTCGGCCGTCTACGTGCGCAACAAGATCCGCGCCTGTCACGAGGTCGGCATCCGCTCCTCGCGCTTCGATTTCGCCGCCGATGCCGACCCGGCCGACGTCTTGGCCTGCATCAAGGCGCTGAATGCCGACCCGACCGTGCACGGCATTCTGGTACAACTGCCGCTGCCGAAGCATTTCTCGGTGCCGGATATCCTCGAGGCCATCTCCGCCGAGAAGGATGTCGATGGTTTTCACCTATATAATGTCGGCGGCCTAGTCGTTGGCAGCACGGTGTTTCCGCCCTGTACGCCCTATGGCGTGGTCAAGCTGCTCGAGCACGAAGGCGTCGAGATCGAGGGCAAGAATGTCGTCGTGGTCGGCGCCAGCAACATCGTCGGCAAGCCGATGGCCCTGATGCTGATGCAGCGCGAGGCGACCGTCTGCATCTGCCACGCCAAGACGCGCGACCTCGCCCAGTTCACCATTCTCGCCGACATTCTTGTCGTCGCCGCCGGCAAGCCGAACCTGATCGTACCGCAAATGGTGAAGACCGGCGCGGTCGTCATCGACGTCGGCATCAACCGCCTGCCCGACGGCCGGCTGGTCGGCGACGTTGATTTCGCCGGTGTGTCGCAGAAGGCATCGCTGATCACGCCGGTGCCCGGCGGCGTCGGCCCGATGACCATCACCATGCTGCTCGCCAACACCATCAGTTCGGCCGAGCGCCGGCTGTCATGGGCGCAGCCCGCCGCCTGAGCGGGCATTTCCCGGCAAAACGGGGCGATTGCTGGCATCATAATGCCGATTTCGCGGTTTACCGCCAAATCTGCTATACGGTCCGGAGCGATTTTTCCGCCGTTACGCTGTTTGCCACAGGTGAAGCCGGATGAGCACGTTCATCTGCGAGCAAAAAATCGCCAACTTCCAGAAGTTGCTGAGCGTTAGTTCGGACGCGGCGCTGCAACGCACGCTGCAGACCTTGCTCGCTTCGGCAAAGCGCGAACTAGCGATGTTGCAATCGCGGGCGGACGGTGCCGACGGTCACCGCCCAGGCCATCGACATGCGCCGGTCGATCGGTGCGGCAGGTGATTCAGGCCGAGTTCGACAGTTCGCGTCACCCTTACATGCTGCTCGACCCCGGCCCGGGCCTGAACATCCTCGACGTCAACGATGCTTACGCCGGCGCGACACTCATCAGCCGCAGCGACGTGGTTGGCAAGTCGCTGTTCGATATATTCCCGGACAACCCGAACGACTCGCTCGCCGACGGCGTGAGCAATCTTTATGCGTCGCTGAAGATCGTCGCGCAGACCGGCCAGCCGCACGCCATGGCGGTTCAGCGCTACGATATCCGAAACCCGGCCGGTGAATTCATCGAGCGGCATTGGCAGCCGATCAATTCGCCCATCAAGGACAAGGCGGGGAATCTGGTGTTCCTCCTGCACCACGTCGAGGACGTCACTGAGCAAGTGACAGGGTTCCGGTCATAAGCCGGCTTTGCAACGCATGCCCTGCCGCGATCACCGGACTTGTTTGCTCTTCGCGTCTTCATCTTCGAGCAGTATCCGCGTCGCGGCCCCGTCGAGGTCGTGAAACTGGCCGGTTTCCAGCGACCAGAGGAACGCCATCAGGCCGACGAAGCCAAGGCCGATGCAGATCGGGATCAGATAGAAGAAGTCCAACATCCGCGTTTCATGCCCCTTGGCGGATCGCCCGATAGGCGTGCCAGGTGCCATGGCCGAGCACCGGAAAGGCAAGGATGAGGCCGACGAACCCGGTTGCCGTGCTGATAGCGAACAGCGCGAGGACGATCGCCCCCCAGGTCAGCATGACCGGAAGATTGTTCCACACCAGCGCCAGACTCGTCCCCATGGCCGTGAGCGCATCGACACGTTCATTGAGCAGCATGGGGAAGGAAAACGCGCTGATGGCGAAGGCAAAGGCCGCAAACAATCCGCCAACGGCGCCGCCCACCAGCAGCATGGTCCACCCGACCGGCGTCATGAACAGCATCGCCGCCACGTGTTCGAGGCCTGGGAACGGCCGCACCCCGAAAAACAACGCATAGATAAGGACGGCGGCTCGAACCCACAGCAGCATCAGCAGACAGAGCAAGACGCCGGCGAAAAGGATTTGCCCACCCGCCTCCGGTTTCACGAACAGCATGCGCGCCAGCGGCACCGGCAGGCCTTCGGCAAGACGCCGGCTTTTCTCATAGAGGCCGATAGCGATGGCAGGCCCAACCACCATGAACCCGGCCATTACCGGGAACAGGATGTAATCCATGTCGAGCCTGAACAAGCCGAACACGATACCGATCGACACCAGGAATACGGCGCAGCCGTAAGCGAGACTCGGAAACGGTTTCGTCCACATGTCACGCCAGCCTGCGGCAAGCCAGTCGAATGCGGCGCGCCATGTCAAATCGCGTTTGTATGTCTTGCGGCGCGGCAGCGGCGGATGGACGGCTGGAATGATGGTCATTGTCGGACCCTTCTTCTGATGGTTCCGTTCATTTCAACGCGCATGCGGACCGCGCGGCGCTGAATGAGCCGCTGTCCGTGTGCGCTTGTCCCAAGCGAACATGAGATACGCAGTCCGGCTGAGACGTGACGGCCACATACACGAGGTGGCCGTTGGCGGCCGCGACCAGCAGCAGTCCGGCCGCAATGAGCGCCCACAGAACGCTCTTGCGCTGTATCGCCCCCATCAGCTTCGAACCGCTCATTGATCGGGCGCCCTTAATTGCAGCAGATAGAGCGCGAGCACCTTGCGATCCACCGGCGACAACCGCTCGTCCCAGGTCGGCATATGGCCCTGCCGTCCGCGCCAGATGCTGGCATAGACGGACGCTGCATCGCCGCCATAGATCCAAACCTTGTCCGCCAGATTCGGCGCGCCCATCTCAGGGTTTCCGGTGGCGTCGTCGCCGTGGCAGGCGGCGCAGTTCGTCTCGAATACTTCTTTGCCCGCCTCGACCAGTTCGGGCGTCTGCTGCCGCGGCGCGGGGTCGGACAGGCTCCTCACATAAGCGACGACTTTCTCGATCTCGGCGCGCGGAAGCACACCGTCGCGCCCGAAGGCCGGCATCTGCGAGGACCGGCTCTCCGGATGCGCCGAGTTGATGCCGACCCGAATGGTCTCCGCGATCACCTCGGGACTGCCGCCCCACAGCCATGACGATGTCGCGAGACTGGGAAAACCATTGCCGCCTCGGGCGTGACGTCCGTGGCAGGCCGCGCAATTGTCGTTGAACAGCGTGCGCCCGGTTTCGCGCACGGTTTCCATCAGGCCTGGGTCCTGGGCGATATCCGCGAAGCTTTCAGCCTCGACGCGTTTGGTCCAGACGGACCTGTCGAGCGCCGCAAGTTCGAGGCTTCTGGCGACCGTGGCGCGCTGATCGACGCCGAGCAGCCCTTTCGTGTAACTCGCCCCGGTCGGCCACGCCGGCATCAGGATCCAGTAACCGATCGCAAAGGCGACGGCGGCGCCGAGAAAATAGTAGATCGGCCGCGGTACCGGAGTATTGAGCTCCTTGATACCGTTCCATTCATGACCGGTGGTCAGGTATCCGGTGTGCGGGTCCCGCTCCTCTACCGCCATGGCCTATCCTCGCCATCGATGATCGACTTTGCGGCGCGGTCGAATCCCTTCTTGTTCTTCGGCCAGAACGCGTAGGCAACGACTATGGCCGAGAGCGCGATCAGGTAGAACAATCCGAACGACTTCGAGAACCAGACCACCGTATCGTGTGCGAATATCGTCATGGCCGCGCCTCCGCCGTCGTCGCGGGCTTATGCGCGGCGTCGGTCAAACGACCGACAATCTGCAGATAGGCAACGAGCGCATCCATTTCCGTCAGGCTGCCTGGCGTTCCGCCAAAATTACGCACCTGCGTCGCCTCGCCGTAGCGTTTGGTAACGCCTTCGGCGGCATCCGTTCCAGGGTTGGCCTGGCCATAGGCGTCCGTTCGAGCATTCGCGATCATGTCATCCGAGTAGGGAACGCCGACGTCGCGGAGCGCCTTAAGATGAAGATTGAGGTCATCGGTCCGCAGCGCCGTCCGTTTGAGCCACGCGTACGCCGGCATGATCGATTCGGGCACGACGGCACGCGGGTTATCGAGATGAATGACGTGCCATTCGTCGGAATACTTGCCTCCGATGCGCGCGAGATCGGGCCCCGTTCGCTTGGAGCCCCAGAGCATGGGGTGGTCGTATTTCGATTCGACCGCCAGCGAGTAAGGCCCGTAGCGCTCGACCTCGTCGCGCAACGTGCGGATCATCTGCGAGTGACAGGCGTAGCATCCCTCGCGGATATAGATGTTGCGGCCCGCGACCTCGAGCGGCGTATAGACCCGCATCCCAGGCGCGTCCTCGACTGTCTGATGGATCGTGAAGAGCGGCGCGATTTCGACGAACCCGCCAATACTGGCGACGCCGATGATCGCCAAGACGAGCGGAATGGCCTTTCTTTCCAGCCGGTAATGAAATCCGAACATGCGGCTTACTCCGCCGGCGCCAGGGCAGGAAGATCGGCTTCCGCGGCGCGGCTTGTCCTCTGCGCATTAGCCGCGAGCGCTGCCGCCCGGATCGTCATCCAGATGTTGTAACAACCGACCAGCGCGCCGATCAGGAACATGAGGCCGCCGATAGCGCGCGCGATGTAATACGGGTGCATCGCCACCAGCGAGTCGACGAACGAATAAGCGAGCGTGCCGCTCTCGTTGTAGGTCCGCCACATCAGCCCCTGAATGATGCCGGAATTCCACATCGCAAACACGTAGATGACGGTTCCGGCCAGCGCGAGCCAGAAATGCACCTCCACAAGCCGCGGCGAATACATGGTCTCGCGTTGCCACAGCCACGGCACCGAGGCGTAGATCGATCCGAAGGTGATCATGGCAACCCAGCCGAGCGCGCCGGCGTGCACATGTCCGACCGTCCAGTCAGTGTAATGCGACAAGGAGTTCACCGGTCGGATGGCCATGAAAGAGCCCTCGAAGGTCGAGAGGCCGTAAAAGACCGCCGCCACCATCATGAACCGCAAGGTCGCATCGTCGCGCACCTTGTGCCATGCTCCGTTCAGCGTGAGCAGCGCATTGCCGGCCGAGGCCCATGACGGCACCAGCAACATCACCGAGAAGGTCATCCCGAGCGTCTGCACCCAATGCGGCAGCGCCGTGTAATGCAGGTGGTGCGAACCCGCCCACATGTAAAAGAAGGTGATGCCCCAGAAACTGATGATCGAAATGCGATAGGAATAGATCGGCCGGCCGGCGCGTTTCGGCATGTAGTAGTACATCATGCCGAGAAAGCCGGACGTCAGGAAGAACGCCACGGCATTGTGGCCGTACCACCATTCGGTCATGGCATCCTGCACGCCGGAGAAGAGCGAATAGCTCTTCGCGTGCCCGAAGGACACCGGCACGGCGAGATTATTGACAATATGCAGTATCGCCACGACCAGGATGAAGGCGAGATAGTACCAGTTTGATACGTAGATGTGCGGCTCTTTGCGGCGAGCCAGTGTCCGCAGATAGAGCACGAAGTACACGACCCACACGATGACCAGCCAGATGTCCGCATACCATTCCGGCTCGGCATACTCACGCGATTGCGTCAGGCCGAACACGTAGCCGGTCACCGCGAGGATGCAGAACAGATTGTAACCAAGCAGGACAAACCACGGGCTGAGTTGGTCGGGCATGCGGGCCCGCGAGGTCCGCTGCATGACATAGAACGACGTTGCGATGAGCGCATTGCCGCCGAATCCGAATATGACGGCCGTCGTATGCACGGGACGAATTCGCCCAAAGCTCGACCAGCCGGCGTCGAAAGTCAGATCGGGAT
>JAEZEY010000415.1 GCA_023432845.1 Pseudomonadota bacterium | reverse complement strand
CGCCGGCACCGGCATCGAAACGGCCGCTGGGGAAGCGGGTCTGATCGAAGCCGCGCAGCGCCCGGCCGACTGGGTCATGGCAGCGATTGCCGGTGCCGTCGGATTGAAGCCGACTCTGGCCGCGATCGAGCGCGGCGCGACCGTTGCGCTCGCCAACAAGGAATGTCTCGTCTGCGCCGGAGCGCTGTTCATGCGCCGCGCCAGGGCGTCGGGTGCAGCGGTGCTGCCGGTGGATAGCGAGCACAACGCCGTGTTCCAGGCGCTCGGCGCGGGCCGCCGCGAGGACGTGTTGCGCGTGATCCTCACCGCGTCGGGTGGGCCGTTCCGAACCTGGACGCTGGAGCAGATCAAGGCGGCGACGCCGGTTGAGGCGCTCAAGCATCCGAACTGGTCGATGGGGCCGAAGGTCACCATCGATTCCGCCACCCTGATGAACAAAGGCCTCGAGGTGATCGAGGCGCATCATCTGTTCGGTCTTGCGCCCGACGAGATCGAAGTCCTGGTGCATCCGCAGTCTGTGGTGCACGGGCTGGTCGAGTTTCGCGATGGCTCGGTGGTCGCGCAGCTCGGGCCGGCCGACATGCGGGTGCCGATCGCCCACTGTCTGGCGTATCCGGAGCGTCTCGACGGCCCGGTTCCGCGGCTGGATCTGGCGGGATTACGCGAACTCACCTTCGAGAATCCCGATCTTGTCCGTTTTCCGGCCCTGGGGCTGGCCCGCCAAGCGATGGTTACAGGCGGGGCGGCGCCGACGGTGCTCAACGCCGCCGACGAGGTGGCGGTCGCCGAATTCATGGCCGGCCGCCTGAGTTTCCCCGGCATTGCCGCGCTGGTCGAGGCGACGCTCGAGGCGGCCGCCAAACGTGGGCTTCTGGCCGATCCGCTATCGGTGGAGGCCGCGCTCGCCGTTGACCATACCGCCAGAGAACTGGCCCGAGAACTATTGCTCAATAATGCCGTAAAGGCATTCTAGTCACCTTTCGGACATAGTGTGGTCCGTCGGGGCCGGGACGAGGAATTTCAGATGAGCGTTTTCGAGCAATTGGGCGCCTTCGGTGGCGGGGCGGCCGGTTACATCGTTCCTTTCCTGTTCGTCCTGACCATCGTCGTGTTCTTCCATGAGCTGGGCCATTTCCTGGTCGCGCGCTGGTGCGGCGTGAAGGTCATGGCTTTCTCGATCGGCTTCGGTCCCGAAATCGTCGGCTTCAACGACCGCTACGGCACGCGCTGGAAGCTGTCGGCCATTCCGCTCGGCGGCTACGTGAAATTCCTCGGCGACGACAACGCCGCGAGCGTGCCCGATCACGAGGGCGCCAAGGCAATGTCGGAGGAGGAGCGCAAGGTCTCCTTCGTCCACAAGCCGGTCGGCCCGCGCGCGGCTGTCGTGGCGGCGGGGCCCATCGCCAATTTCATCCTCGCCATCCTGATTTTCGCCGGCGTGTTCATGGTCGCCGGCAAACAGACGACCACCGCGCGGGTCGATGCGATCCAGGAGAACAGCGCGGCGCAGGCTGCCGGATTCAAGCCGGGCGATCTGGTGCTGTCGATCAACGGCAGCAAGATCGGCAGCTTCGCCGACATGCAACGCATCGTCAGCATCAGCGCCGGCGAGAAGCTCGAGGTAGAAATCGATCGCGGCGGCGAGCGGGTGCAAATTACCGCCGTGCCGCAAATGCGTGAGGTGAAGGACAATTTCGGCAACGTCCACCGCCTTGGCGTCCTCGGCATCAGCCGGTCGATGGCGCCTGGGGATATCCGGACCGAGACCCTGGGGCCGGTAGCGGCGCTGACGGCGGGGGTCCAGGAGACCTGGTTCGTGGTTGACAGGACCGTGTCCTACATCGGCGGCATCTTCGCCGGCCGGGAAAGCGCCGACCAGCTCGGCGGCCCGATCCGAATCGCCCAGGTGTCCGGGCAGGTGGCGACCGCCGGTTTCGTGGCGCTTTTGCACCTGACGGCGGTTCTGTCGGTGTCCATTGGCCTACTCAACCTGTTCCCGATCCCGCTGCTCGACGGTGGACACCTTTTGTTCTACGCCGTTGAAGCCGTCCGCGGCCGTCCGCTGTCGGAACGCGCCCAGGAGGTGGGGTTCAGAATCGGACTGGCGGTCGTCTTGATGTTGATGATTTTTGCAACCTTTAATGACATCCTCCACCTGGCTACGTCGTAATCGTTGCCGAGCGGCAACGTGATGAGGGGAAAGGGAAAGTCCGGCTGGCAGTTTCGTTTGCAGCGCGCCCAAAACGCTGTACAACGCTACCCGACGACGGGCCAAAAAGAGTCGGTCGGGGCCAGGTGCGGTATCGACCGCAGGGACTAAAAAAGGGCGCGTTGCGCATGGGACTTAGTGTGCGGGTTGTTCGGGGACTGACCCTCTCTCTGGTCTTCCTCGGTGGTATCCTTGTTGGTACCGCCGGTGTCACCATTTCCGCGTCCACGCCTGTCATGGCCCAGTCGGTGAATTCGATTGTCGTGCAGGGCAACCGCCGCGTCGAAGCCGACACCATCCGTTCCTATTTCCGGTCCGGCCCGGGCGGCCGCCTGGGCGCCATCGAGATCGACGAGGGCCTGAAGGCCCTTTACGCCACGGGTCTGTTCGAAGACGTCCGCACCAGCAGTGCCGGCGGGCGTCTGGTCGTCACCGTGGTCGAGAACCCGGTGATCAACCAGGTCGCCTTCGAGGGCAACAAGAAGGCCAAGGACGACCAGCTCAAGCTCGAAGTGCAGTCGAAGGCGCGCGGCACCTTGTCGAAGCCGACGGTGCAGTCCGACGTGCAGCGCATCATCGAGATCTACCAGCGCAGCGGCCGCTTCGACGTTACCGTCACGCCGAAGATCATCGAACTGCCGAACAACCGCGTGAACCTCGTTTTCGAGATCAAGGAGGGCGACAAGACCGGCGTCAAGGAAATCCGCTTCGTCGGAGCCAAGGCGTTCTCGCGCAGCCGCCTGAAGGACGTCATCAAGACCGCGGAAAGCAATTTCCTGAGCTTCATCCAGACGACCGATATCTACGATCCGGATCGTGTCGAAGCCGACCGTGACCTGCTGCGCCGGTTCTACCTCAAGCACGGCTATGCCGATGTGCGCATCCTCTCGGCCGTCGGCGAATACGATCCGTCCAAGAAGGGCTTCATTATCATCTTCACGATCGACGAAGGGCCTCAGTACCGCGTCGGCACCGTCGAGGTGATTTCCAATGTCCGAGCCATCGACACTGCCGACTTGCGCAGCAAGGTCAAGCTGTCGTCGGGCAGCGTCTACAATGCCGATATGGTCAAGAAGAGCGTCGAGGCCATGGCGATCGAGGCGGCCAAGCGCGGATACGCCTTCGCCAATGTGCGCCCGCGCGGCGAGCGCAAGGTCGAGACGCGCACCATCAACATTGCCTTCGTCGTCGAAGAGGGCGCGCGCGCCTATATCGAGCGCATCAACATCCGCGGCAACATCCGCACGCGCGACTACGTGATCCGTCGCGAGTTCGATATCTCGGAGGGCGATGCCTATAACCGGGCGCTGATCGACCGCGCCGAACGCCGCCTCAAGAATCTCAACTTCTTCAAGACGGTGAAGATCACCAACGAGCCGGGCTCGGCGCCCGACCGCGTCGTGGTCAACGTCAATGTCGAGGAAACCTCGACCGGCGAATTCTCGATTGCTGGTGGCTACTCGACTGCCGATGGTTTCATCGCCGAAGCCAGCGTCGCCGACCGCAACCTGATGGGCCGCGGCCAGTACGCCAAAGCCGCCGTGACATACGGCCAGCGCACCCGCGGCATCGACCTGAACTTTGTCGAGCCCTATCTGCTCGGCTATCGGATGGCTGGCGGCATCGACCTGTTTGCGCGCAAGAACGACGCGTCGAACTCGATTTCGTATGACATCACGACTTACGGCACCAATCTGCGTCTCGGCTTCGCTCTGACCGAAGAGCTGTCGTTCGCGCCGCGTTATTCGATCTATCGGCAGGAGATCACGCTGCCGGATCAGTACAATAACTGTAAAAACCCGACCACGGCGCCGGGATCGATGTTCTCCTCCGGCGTGCCCGGTGGCTACACGGCTCACGCCATTCCCGTCGTGCCCGGCGACGAATGTTATGCCGACGGCGAAGCCTCACTGGCCGTCCGCAAGGAACTTGCCAACGGCCCGGTGACCGTGTCGATGGTCGGTTACACCACCGCTTACAACACGCTCGACAACAACAAGAGCCCGACCAGCGGTCTCTACGCCGAGCTCAAGCAGGACTTCGCCGGCGTCGGCGGCGACGTGAACTTCATCCGCACCACCGCCGAAGCGCGCACCTACTACGAAGTGGTGCCGGATGTGGTCGGCGTGTTCAAGGTTCAGGGCGGCAACATTGCGGGCTGGGGCAGCAAGGACCTGCGCATGCTGGATCATTTCCAGATGGGTCCGAACATCGTGCGCGGTTTCGCTAACAACGGTCTCGGTCCCCGCGACCTCACGTCCGGCACCAACAACGACTCGCTGGGCGGCACCAAATTCTGGGGCGCGAGCCTCGAATTCCAGACACCGCTCTACTTCCTGCCGAAGGAAATCGGCATCAAGGTCGCGGCGTTCGCCGATGCGGGTAACGTCTGGGGCTATGAGGGGCCGACATCGTGGAACGTCACCGGTGAAACTCTCGCGGTCGGCCTCGACAGCGCCAGCAACATTCGCTCGTCCGTCGGTGTGGGGCTGATCTGGGACTCGCCACTCGGTCCGCTGCGCTTCGACTTTGCCTATCCACTCAAGAAGTACTGCGCGCAAGCGACGTTGGGCGGCGAGGTCTGCGATCGCACGCAGATGTTCCGGTTTGGCGGCGGCACCAAGTTCTGATTGCCGCCTGCCGGGCGGCGGCCATCCGGCGTTCTACTGGCGTCGGTAAGTGCAGCAA
>JAEZEY010000354.1 GCA_023432845.1 Pseudomonadota bacterium | reverse complement strand
GCCATCAAGGACGTGCTCGGCCGCAACGCGTTCGATCTCGACCGTATCCTCGAAATCGAGCCGGCCTTCCTCGAGGCCGACGAGCACGAACATGATCATCATCATGATCACGGCCACGATCACGGCCATCACCACCATCATCACGGCCTCAAGCATTATCACGACGAGGAGATGCAATCGATTTCACTCTCGTCGGAAAAACCGCTCAACCCCGACAAGTTCTTCCCCTGGATTCAGGAATTGGTGCAGACCGAAGGCAAAGACATCCTGCGCTGCAAAGGCATCCTCGCCTTCAAGGATGACGACGAGCGCTTCGTATTTCAGGGCGTGCACATGATCCTGGACGGCGATCACCAGCGCAAATGGAAGGACGGCGAGGAGCGCATCAGCCGTGCCGTCTTCATCGGCCGACATCTGCCGGAAGAAAAGATCCGCAAGGGTTTTGAGGACTGTATCGCTTGATGCATTGGCCGCTCCCTCTCTTCACCTCCCCCTCCAGGGGAGGGTACAGGGCGCAAGCAGCGCGGGACTCATGACCGACCCTTCCTCCACCATGCTCACGCTCGCGGATCGCGCGCGCATCGTCTCCGAAGCCGAAGGCTCGACAATCGTCGGCGTGCATTTCCTGCGCCAGATGCCGGTCTTCGTGCTCGGCGAGGAAGCGCTTTTGTTCGCGCCGGCCGAAAAGCGCACGCGCGTCGCAGTCCATGACGGCGGCATTCTGGTGAGCGCGGCGGACACTTCGCGCATCGTCACCGGCGGCGATGACGGGAAGCTCATCGCCACCGACCGCGACGGCAATACCGAGACGCTCGCCACCGACGAGCGCAAGCGCTGGATTGATCAGGTCGCGCTCGGTCCCGATGGCGCGGTGGCGTGGTCCACTGGCAAGGTCGCACGGGTGAAAACCGGCAAGGGCGAGCTGCGCGAATTCCAGGCGGCCTCGACCGTCGGCGGGCTCGCGTTTTTCCCGAAGGGCTTCCGCATTGCGGTCGCGCATTACAACGGCGTTACGCTCTGGTTTCCCAATGCGGCGGGCGCCAAGCCCGAAACGCTGGAGTGGAAGGGCTCGCATCTTGGCGTCACGCTGAGTCCCGACGGCCGCTTCCTCATCACCACGATGCAGGAGCCGACCTTGCACGGCTGGCGTCTCGTGGACTCCAAGCATATGCGCATGTCCGGCTACTCGGCGCGGGTGCGCTCGCTGTCGTGGTCGCATGACGGCAGCCTGCTGGCGACCTCCGGCTCCGAGCAACTCATTCTCTGGCCGTTCGACGGCAAGGACGGCCCGATGGGCAAGCAGCCGACCATGTTTGCGCCGTCGCCGTCGCGCTGTACCCGCGTTGCCTGTCATCCGAAGCAGCCGGTCACCGCCGCCGGCTTCGCCGACGGCACGGTGCTGCTGGTGCGGCTCGAAGATGGCGCGCTCATCCTCGCGCGCGAGGCCGATGGCCAGAGCGTCAGCGCCCTGTCGTGGGATGCGACCGGGCAGATGCTCGCTTTCGGTACCGAGCAGGGCGATGCGCGGGTGCTGACGCTTTGAATCGCTTGCCTCGGACGCGATACCCGTAGCCTGGATGGAGCGAAGCGCAATCCGGGTCGACGCTCAACAGTTCCCCGGATTTCGTTGCGCTCATCCGGGCTACGAAAAAGGGCGGCCCGGAGGCCGCCCTTTTCATTTCTTCATCGCACCAGCACGTTCCTGAACTGCCACGGATCGGACGTGTCGATGTCATCGGGGAACAGACCGGGGCGGCCGGCAAGCGGCGTCCAGTCGGTATAGAAGCCGTTCACCGGTCCGAGGTAGGGCCGCTGGATTTCCAGGATGCGCTGGAAATCCATCTCGTCGGTTTCGACAATGCCCTCGTTCGGATTCTCCAGCGCCCACACGATGCCGGCGAGTACGGTGGAGGTCACCTGCAGCCCGGTGGCGTTCTGGTAAGGCACCAGCGCTCGCGTCTCCTCGATCGAGAGCTGCGAACCGTACCAGTAGGCGTTCTTGCCGTGCCCGTAGAGCAGCACGCCGAGTTCGTCGATGCCGTCGGCGATCTCGGTCTCGTCGAGGATGTGATGCTGCTCCTGCATCTTCTCGGCGCCGAACAGTTCGTGCCATGACAGCACCGCGTCGTCGGCCGGGTGATAGGCGTAGTGGCAGGTCGGCCGGTACGTCACGTTGCCTGAGGCATCGCGCGCGGTGAAGTAGTCCGAGATCGAGATCGACTCGTTGTGCGTGACCAGGAAGCCATATTGCGCGCCGCGCGTCGGGCACCAGGTGCGCACGCGCGTGTTGGCGCCGGGCTGCATCAGGTAGATCGCCGCGCCGCAGCCGGTCTCGTGCGTATGCGCGTTTTCCGGGATCCACTTCTCATGCGTGCCCCAGCCCAGTTCGGACGGCTGCACGCCTTCCGAGATGAAGCCTTCGACCGACCAGGTGTTGACGAAGACGTTCGGCGGCTTCGGCTTCTTGGAACGCTGGGTGTCGCGTTCAGCGATATGGATGCCCTTGACGCCGGCCTGGCGCATCAGGTCGGCCCATTCGCCTTTGGTCTTCGGCTCAGGCACGTTGAGCTTGAGGTCCGCCGCGAGATTGAGCAGCGCCTTCTTGACGAAGAACGAGACCATGCCGGGATTGGCGCCGCAGCAGGAGACGGCCGTCGTCGAGCCGGGTTTGCGTGCCTTCTTGGCGGCGAGCGTCGTCTCGCGCAGCGCATAGTTGGAGCGCGCTTCGGGTCCCTTCGACGCATCGAAATAGAAGCCGAGCCACGGCTCGTTGACGGTATCGATGTAGAGCGCGCCCAGTTCGTTGCACAGCTCCATGATGTCGACCGAGCCGGTGTCGACCGACAGGTTGACGCAGAAGCCCTGGCCGCCACCTTGGGTGAGCAGCGGCGTCAGAACTTCGCGATAATTGTCGCGGGTCAGGCCCTGCTGAATGAAGCGCACGCCGTGCTTCTCGCACAGCTCGCGGCGGCCGTCGTCCTTGGGATCGAGAACCGTGAAGCGCGACTCGTCGTAGTTGAGATGCCGCTGGATCATCGGCAGCATGCCTTTGCCGATCGAGCCAAAGCCGACCATGACAATCGGTCCGGTGATGGTTGCGTGAATGGGCCAGTCGGCCATGTCAATTCCTCCAGTCTTCAGGTGAGCCGCCGAACCCGGCGAAAGAAGTGACGCCGCGTGATTACCACGCGGCGTCGGTGAGTCTATGCCGAATTGTGCGGCTGTTATTAAGCCGGTTACGCGGCGCGGCGCGGCGCACCACGAAGGCGGCTGGCGCGGGCATCCCGCGCCACGAGTTCGTGGAGGTCCGGCGTCGGGGCCACACGGCCGGCTGGCGCGATCATGCCGCGGGCGCCGTCGAGCGCGCCGGCGGTGAGTTCGCGGCCGAGCAGGCGCCGCCGCTCGAACGGCCCCGGCATCCACAGCGCGCCGGTCTTGCCGCCCGAAAAGCCGAAGCGCTCATAGTACTCCGGATCGCCGACCAGCACGATGGCATGGTAGCCGAGCTTGCGCGCGGCCTGGATGGCACGGCGCACCATGGCCCCGCCAAGGCCCTTGCTGCGGCAATCGGCAGCCACAGCGACAGGGCCGAGCAGCAGAGCCGGCTTGCCGTTGCCAACCGAGACGTCCCACAGGCGGGCCGTGCCGATGACGCGCCGGCCTTCTGCGGCGATGAAGGACAGGCCTTCGGCGGGCAGACGATCCTCGCGCAGGCGCTCGGAGGACTTGCGATAGCGCGTCTCACCGAAGGCGGCATCAAGCAGCGCTTCGCGCGCGTCGAAATCGGCGAGCCGTTCGTGGCGGATCTGGATCATCGTACTTCCTTCCCCGCTCAGGTCGCGCGCAAGAACACGCTCTGAGCGCCGTCAGTTCAGAGATTCAGGAAAGGGGGAGGCGGCTGGCCGCCTCCCTTAGCTATCAGATGTGGCGACCTAGATGTGATAGGTCTTCAACGGCGGGAAACCGTTGAACGCCACCGCCGAGTAGGTCGACGTGTACGCGCCGGTGCCTTCGATCAGCAGCTTGTCACCGATCTCCAGGCTGACCGGGAGCGGATAGGGCTGCTTCTCGTACAGCACGTCGGCCGAGTCACAGGTCGGGCCGGCGAGCACGCACGGGGTCAAGGCGTCACCGTCACGCGGGGTCTTGATCGGGTAGCGGATCGACTCGTCCATCGTCTCGGCGAGACCGCCGAACTTGCCGATGTCGAGATAGACCCAGCGCACCTCGTCTTCCTCGCTCTTCTTGGAGACGAGGACGACTTCGGTCTCGATCATGCCGGCATTGCCGACCATTCCGCGGCCCGGCTCGATGATCGTCTCCGGGATGCGGTTGCCGAAGTGCTTCCGCAGTGCCTTGAAGATGGCGTTGCCGTAGGTCTTCACCGTCGGCACGTTCTTCAGGTACTTGGTCGGGAAGCCGCCGCCCAGGTTGACCATCGACAGGTTCATGCCGCGCTCGCCGCATTCCTTGAACACCGCCGCCGCTTGCGCGAGGGCACGGTCCCAGGCGTGCTGGTTGCGCTGCTGCGAACCGACATGGAACGATATGCCATAGGGCTCGAGGCCGTTGCGCAGCGCGTGCTCCAGGACATCAACGGCCATCATTGGTTCGCAGCCGAACTTGCGCGACAGCGGCCATTCGGCGCCGGCGCCATCGCACAGGATGCGGCAGAAGACCTTCGAGCCTGGCGCCGCGCGCGCCACCTTCTCGACCTCGGCCTGGCAGTCGACCGCGAAGAGACGGATGCCGAGCCCGTAGGCGCGCGCGACATCGCGTTCCTTCTTGATCGTGTTGCCGAACGAGATGCGATCCGGCGTGGCACCGGCCGCGAGCGCCATCTCGATCTCCTGGACCGAGGCGGTGTCGAAGCACGAGCCGAGCTTCGCCAGGAGTGCGAGCACTTCCGGCGCCGGGTTCGCTTTCACGGCGTAGAACACGCGCGTGTCCGGCAACGCCTTGGCGAAGGCGTTGTAGTTTTCCTTGACCACGTCGAGGTCCACGACCAGGACGGGGCCCTCGTCGACGCCGCGCTCGCGGCGGTCGCGCAGAAACTCACGGATGCGCTCGGTCATTGGCGCAAACTCCCAGCTCAAGGAACGACGTCTGTCGCTCGGTGATGCGTTTCGGAGCCTTGGGCCGGTGCGCTTTGGGGACGCAGTCGTGCCGCAGGCTCTTAACCGCTAGGTGCTGCCGTGAGATTGGAGGGGGATACCCGCCGCACTGTTGGCAAAGATGGACAAGCCTCGTCGGTAACCCGTCGCTGGCGGTGGAAGGCCAGCAGAGACCAAAGAAGCCCGCTCCGTCGTTGCTTTAAGTCGCGTCCCCTGCGGAGAGCAGAGTGCGCCGGTTTCGCCTCCGGCTGCCAATCAGAAAACTTGAGGCTACTTACTCTCTCACTTGGGAGAGGAGCTCGCTCACCTCAGGCGGTTGGCCGGCCTCTTGTCCGGCTACCTACCGATTGACACACGACCACAGGCACGTGCGAAATTGGGCAAGACTGCAAATAACACCTTTCGCGCGGGTTGCAAGCGAATTTCTTCGCCTCGCGACAAATCATCCTTAACTTTTGGCTGAGTGGCCCGCTGCGTCGGCGCAGCGGTGCATTAC
>JAEZEY010000320.1 GCA_023432845.1 Pseudomonadota bacterium | reverse complement strand
GGCCAAAGAGATCGCGCCGCATCTGGCGCCGGGCGCCACCGTGTCCGATGTCGGCTCGGTCAAAGGCTCGATCGTGCGTGACATGGGCCCGCATATTCCGAAGGGCGTGCATTTCGTGCCGGCGCATCCGGTCGCGGGCACCGAATATTCCGGCCCGGACGCCGGCTTCTCCGAACTGTTCGTCAACCGCTGGTGCATCCTCACGCCGCCCGCCGGGCAGGATCAGGCTGCGATCGACAAGCTCGCCGCGTTCTGGAAATTGCTCGGAGCCAATGTCGAGACGATGGCACCGGACCACCACGACCTGGTGCTCGCCGTGACCAGCCATCTGCCGCACTTGATCGCCTACACGATCGTCGGCACCGCCGCCGAACTCGAGACCGTGACGCGCTCGGAAGTGTTGAAGTTCTCGGCCGGCGGCTTCCGCGACTTCACGCGCATCGCGGCGTCCGATCCGACGATGTGGCGCGACATCTTCATCACCAACAAGGACGCGGTGCTGGAGATGCTCGGCCGCTTCAACGAGGACATCGCCATGCTGACCAAGGCGATCCGCAACGGCGACGGCGACACCTTGTTCGAGCACTTCACGCGCACGCGCGCCATCCGCAAAGGCATCGTGCAGATCGGCCAGGATTCCCCCGCGCCGGACTTCGGCCGCGGCCATCAGCATCTGCCGCCCGAGCCGCTGCCAAAGCCTTACGCGTCTGACGACTAATCAGCGCTCCGCCAGCGCCAGCCGCGCGCCGAGCAGCACGAAAGCCGCGGCAAAGGTACGCCGCATCCAGGCCATGACGCGCGGCCTTGTGACGACGCGGTCGCGGACCGCGGCGGCGAACAGGCCGTAGGCGACGAAGACTGCGAAGGTCATCAGCATGAAGACGGCGCTGAGCTCGAGCATCAGCGCCACCGGGTTCGGCTCGCTCGCGGAGACGAACAGCGGAAGAAAGGCGAGGAAGAAGATCGACAGCTTAGGATTGAGGATGTTGATCAGAAAGCCCTTGACGGCGATGCCGAAGGGCGGACGCCGGTCGCCCTCCTTCGAGACGCTGAGCGCGCCATGCTCGCGCAGCGCGCTCCACGCCATATAAAGCAGATAGGCGCAGCCGGCATATTTGAAGATCTGGAAGGCGAGCGCGCTGGTGTGCAGCAACGCGGCAAGGCCGAGGATCGCCGCCGCGATATGCGGCAGGATGCCGAGCGTGCAGCCGAAGGCGGCGACGGTGCTGGCGCGCGAGCCGCGCGCCAGACCGATAGCCAGCGTATAGAGCACGCCGGTGCCCGGCGAGACGACGACGATGAACGACGTAATCAGGAATTCGAGCGTCATGCTGGTGTCTCCCTCCGGCATGGTAACGCGCGATGCTGGCAGGACGCCACCCGGTTTCCGGGGAAAGGCGGACCAAATTTCTAGAACAGCGGCGGCGTCTCGCCGAGCGGGATTGGCCCGAGATAGACGCGGCCTTCATCGACGCGCAGCGGCAGCGCCACCGCCGGACGGCCCTCGAGCGTGGTCTGCTGGCCGAGCATGTTGATGCCGGCCGAGAGGTTGGCGCCGACCTGCTGCTTGGCCGCCTGGCCGAGCCCCGGCGAGAGGCGGTCGAGCGCGCTGGCGAGCTTGTCCATCGACGGTGCCGACTGCACCAGATTCTCTGCGTCGATCGATTTGAGGAACGGTTCGAGCCCGGCGACCGTCAACCGCAGTTGGCCCTGCAATCGGCCCGCCGCGCTGATCGTCAGCGTGCCGGAGCCGACCGCCAGCGTTTCGCCCTGGACCACCCGCCCTTCGTTGATCGCGATCCTGCCGCCATTGGCGGCGATCTCGCGGAAGCGTTCCGGCCACGGCTTCGGCGTAAAATCGCTGAGGCCGCGAAGCACCATATCGATGACGGCGTCGACCGGCTGCACCGACAAGGCGCGCACGCCGGGGGCGAAGGCCCCGCGGGTGCGCAGCGCCACTTCGACGACCGGCCGTTGCGTGACCATGCCTTCGATCAGGCGGCTATGCAGTTCGAGGTGTTCGGCGCGCAGCACCGGTCGCGCGGTAGCGCCATCGAGTATGTCGAAGGCTGGTCGCTCGAATACCAGCGACAGCCGCTCCGGCCGCGTTGGTGTGCCGCGCAGGCTCGACTGAAACAGCTTCCAGTTGGCCGACAGCTCGGCCGGGCCGTCGGGGGCCGACACGGTCAGCGGCCCCTGATACTCGCCGATCAGCAAGGTCGGCTCATAGACCTGTGAGACCAAAGTCACGCCCTTGGTCTTCATCTCGAAGGGAATGCGGCTGCTCTTGATCTGGGCAGTCGCATCGCTGCACCTGAACTCGAAGCGGAACGGGAAGCCGCCGAAGTCCTCCTCACCGCAGGCGAAGATGCGGCCGGCCTGGGCCTCGCGCGCACGCCAGCCCTCGAGCATGTCCCGCGCCTTGCCCGCCGCCACGTACCAGAAGGCGGACCAGCCGCCGACCACCAGGGCGACGAGGACGATCATCACGATATAGCGCCGCGACGAGGAACGGCGGGTTGGCGGGTCGACGGACATAGCGGAGTGAAAAACCTGTCAATTGCGGCGGTTTAGCGCCATGTCGGTCAGCGCGCCGCAATGGCGCCGTTGTGCGCAGGATCGGACCCGAACACAAGGGCGAACGTCCCGCCCGGGCGAAAGTTTCGCCGCAAACCTCGTCGCAGGCAGGCTCGGCGACCCATTGCGCCCAGCCCGGTAGCCTGCTACGCGCCCGCCCCGGTTTAGACCATTCCGGCTTTCCCTGGGCAGATGACGGCCACATTCGACGATAGCAGCGACTTCTGGGTTTTCGCCTACGGCTCGCTGATGTGGCGTCCCGGCTTCGAGGCACTGGAACGGCGCAAAGCGCGCCTGGTCGGCGCCCACCGCGCGCTATGCGTTTATTCGTTCGTCCATCGCGGCACGCCGGAAAAGCCCGGCCTGGTGCTCGGCCTCGACCGCGGCGGCAACTGCCGCGGCATTGCCTATCGCGTTGCCGCCGGCAAGCGCGATGAAACCATGGCTTACCTGCGCGAGCGCGAGCAGGTAACGATGGTCTATCTGGAAGCCTGGCGGCAGGTCTGGCTCGACGACGACCCGCGCGAGAGCGTGCGCGCACTGTGCTACATCGTCGATCGCGGCCATGAGCAATATGCCGGGCAACTCACCGTGGCCGAGCAATTGCATTACTGCCGGCAGGGCCACGGCCGTTCCGGCGCCAACCGCGACTACGTCATCGCCACCGTCGAGGAGTTGGAAGCGATGGGCGTGCGCGACCGTGGGCTTCATCTGCTGGCGCATCAGCTCAAGAGCGGCTGAATTCTCAGCGCGCTTCGCCCAACTCCCGGCGGCCTTCCTCGATCAGCCGGGCGGTCGCCGTTTCGATCTCGTCCTGCAGCCGCTCAAAGAATTCGCCCCTTTCGAGCCCCGCCGGAATGACGTCGAGAAATTCGATGATGACCGTGCCCGGATAGCGCAGCAGGCTTCGGCGGGGCCAGAACAAACCGGAGTTCAGCGCGACCGGCAGGCACGGCACGCCGGCGCCGACATAGAGATGCGCGACGCCGAGCTTGTAGCGCGGTTCGGCGCCGGCGGCACGCCGCGTGCCTTCCGGGAAGATGATGAGCTGGCGATTCTGCATGAGTTCGTAACGCGCCCGCGCCGTCATGGCGCGCTGCGCCCCAGCACCGCCGCCGCGATCGACCGGGACCATGCGGCCTTTGATGGTGAACCAGCCGAACAGCGGAATCCACTGCAGCTCGCGCTTGAGGATGAACACCGGATTGGGAAACAGCGTCACAAGGGTGAACGTCTCCCAAGCCGACTGATGTTTGGAGGCAACGAG
>JAEZEY010000336.1 GCA_023432845.1 Pseudomonadota bacterium | reverse complement strand
CCACGACCACGAACATCAGGATCGCGGTCAGCAGTGCCGCACCGCCTGCGGCGGCGAAGCCGGCGAGCGGCCCGTTCTGCTCGGCCACCACGTAATACAGGGCGGCAAAGCCGATCAGTACCGCAATGATGGCGAACACCATTCCGAGCAATGCGAGTGCCGCCGTGACGGCAGCGGCCGCCGCCTGCGCTTTGGCTTCGCCAACCGCTCTTTCCGAGTAGGCGCGCGCCAGCACCATGAACCGTGCCGCCTGGCCATGCAGTGCGATGTCGATCAGCGGCCGCAGCGCCTTCAGCATCAGTTGCGGCCCCGCGAGAGCATGCCGATGACGATGCCGACGAACAGCGTGCCGAAGATGGTGCCGAGCGGATTGCGCCGCGCCGTGTTCTCGAGTTCCGAGGCGAAGGTCTTGGCCTGCGCCGTCGCCGTGCTGGCCGCCTGACTGGCGAGACCGCCCACCTCATCGGCCACGGTCGAACCGATGTTCTGCGCCGTACGGTAGGCCTCGCTGCCCGCGTTGGAGACGAGCTTCGACAAGGTCTGCTGAATCGACGCCATGTCGTCCTTCAGCTTCGCCATGTCCCTGGTCAGATCGGCGGTGGCGCTATTGGCGCTACTGGCAATGCGGGAAGCGCCCTTGTTGAATTCGTCGCTCACATCGTCCTTGACGCTCGAAGCCTTGGTGGCGAGGTCGGCCATGTTTCCGTCTCCTGTGCGGCGTGTTCTCTGTCACGCGCCAACGGAAGCGGCACCGCAAAGTTCCTGAGGTCGAAAAATTAAAAAAGCCGGCACACGTCGCGCGTGCCGGCTTTATCTTTTGGTATGAAGCGCGCTTCGCTATGGCGAAGCCTCGATTACTTCAGGCTGCCGCAGAAGCGCTGGATGCGCTGGCAGGCGTCCTCGAGATCCGAGGTCTTGGTGGCATAGGAGATGCGGAACGCCGGGCCAAGGCCGAAGGCCGTGCCCTGCACCACCGCGACGCCCTCGGCTTCCAGCAGCTCGGTGACGAAATCCTCGTCGGTCGCGAGCTTCTTGCCGGTCGGCGTGGTCTTGCCGATGGTGCCGGCGCAGGACGGATAGACGTAGAACGCGCCTTCCGGCGTCGGGCACTTGATGCCGCTGGCCTGATTCAGCATCGAGACCACGAGATCGCGGCGCTCCTTGAAGATGACGTTGTGCTTGGCGATGAAGTCCTGCGGACCGTTGAGTGCCTCGACGGCAGCCCATTGCGACGCCGCCGCCGGGTTCGAGGTCGACTGCGACTGCAGCATCGCCATCGCCTTGATTAACGGCTCCGGGCCGCCGGCATAGCCGATGCGCCAGCCGGTCATGCAGTAAGCCTTCGAGGTGCCGTTGATGGTCAGCGTGCGCTCATAGAGCTTCGGCTCGACCTGCGCCGGCGTGTAGAACTTGAAGTCGTCATAGACGAGATGCTCGTACATGTCGTCGGTCATCACATAGACATGCGGATGACGCACGAGTACGTCGGTCAGCGCCTTGAGCTCGGCCTGCGTATAGGCGCCGCCGGTCGGGTTCGACGGCGAGTTCAGGAGGAACCACTTGGTCTTCGGCGTGATCGCCTTTTCGAGCTGCGCCGCCGAGATCTTGAAGCCCGATTCCATCGAGCACACGACCTCGACCGGCGTGCCGCCGGCCAGCATCACCATGTCGGGATAGCTCACCCAGTACGGCGCCGGGATGATGACCTCGTCGCCCGGGTTCAGCGTCGCCATGAAGGCGTTGTACAGCACCTGCTTGCCGCCGGTGCCGACGGTGATCTGCGACGGCTTGTAGTCGAGGCCGTTCTCGCGCTTGAACTTGGCGGCGACAGCGGCCTTCAGCTCGGCGATGCCATCGACATTGGTGTACTTCGACGCCCGGCCTTCGCGGATCGCCTTGATCGCGGCTTCCTTGATGTTGTCCGGCGTGTCGAAGTCGGGTTCGCCGGCGCCGAGACCGATGACGTTGCGGCCCGCCGCTTTCAGCGCGCGCGCTTTGTCGGTCACCGCGATGGTGGGCGACGGCTTGATGCGCTTGAGGCTGTCGGCGAGGAAGGCCATGGCAATTCTCCTGGAATTCGGCTGCGGCGGTGGTCTAGAGCGCAGTGGGCCGCGCCGCAAGGCGCTTTAAATGATCGGTCCATCAGCACTGTTGATGGGCCCGGAATGACCAATCCTTAAGCCACCCCTGCTAAACCCGGCCGCATGACCGGCCTTGTTCAGAACCTGCGCGACGGCGCCTGGGTCACCCGGGAGCGGGCGCGCCTGGTCGGCTTCGCCGTGCTCGCGGCCTCCCTGATCGGCCTCGGCTATGTTCTGGCGACCGCCACCGGCCTGAACGACTTTTCCGGACGGCCAATCGGCACCGATTTTTCCAATATTTACGCCGCCGGCACCTATGTGCTGGACGGGACGCCGGCCAGCCCCTTCGACCCCGCCGTCCAGCACGCCCGCGAGCAGGCGATCTTCGGCGCGACGACCCCCTTCTATGGCTGGCACTACCCGCCGTTCTTCCTCGGCCTGGCGGCGCTGTTGGCCGCCATGCCCTATCTGCTGGCGCTGGCGGTCTGGCAGGGCGCGACGCTGGTTCTGTACCTGCTGGCGATAAGGGGCGTTCTCGCTTCTTCACCATCCCCTGCAAGAGGGGAGGTAAAGAATGAACACCTCTGGCTCCTCCTCGCCCTCGCCTACCCCGCCGTCTTCATCAACATCGGCCACGGCCACAACGGCTTCCTCACCGCGGCCCTGTTCGCCGCCGCGCTGCTGACCCTCGACAGCCGCCCGATCCTGTCCGGCATCCTGATCGGCTGCCTCGCCTATAAGCCTCAATTCGGTCTGCTGATTCCGCTGGTGCTCGCCGTCACCGGCCGCTGGCGCGTTTTCGCCGCCGCCGCCCTGACCGTGGCCACAATGGCGCTCGCCGTCACCGCCGCCTTCGGCATCGAGGTGTGGCACGCCTTCCTCGCCAGCGGCGAGTTCACGCGCAAGGTCGTGCTCGAAGCCGGCGGCACCGGCTGGCACAAGATTCAGAGTACGTTCTCATGGGCGCGGATGTGGGGCGCTGGCCTGCCGCTCGCCTATGCCGTGCAGGCAGCGACGACAATTGCCGTTGCCGTCGCGCTCATCGTCATCTGGCGCAGCCGCTCAAGCTTCGCCGTGAAAGCTGCTGCGCTGCTCATCGGCTCCATTCTCGCGACACCGTACAGCCTCGATTACGACCTGATGCTGATCGCGCCGGCCATCGCCTTCCTCGCCGCCGATGCGGCACGGCGCGACGCGGCACCCTGGGAAACGACGCTGCTCGCCGCGCTGTGGCTCATGCCCCTGATTGCTCGCTCGTTTGCACAGTTCACGCATATTCCGCTGGGCGCGCCTGTCATGCTGCTGTCGTTCAGCTGGCTGCTATATCAGGCCGTGCGCAGCGACGCGCCGGGCATCATCGAATCGCAAGCGGCATAAATATTCTGCATGGGTGATGCTTGCTGGAATGGTTCTCATCCGGCCGCTCTAAAATGAGCGCAAACATTGCGCGGCCAGGTAATACGATGGCCACGCAATTGCCCCAGTCTCAAGTTCATAAGTCTCGCGCTTGATGAGCGCCGCGACGCCGGACCATTCGAGTCGGCACCGACAACCGCCTGCTTCGGAGGCAATCTAATGTATACGCTCTACTCGATGCAGAGATCGGGCAACAGCTACAAGGTCCGCCTCGCGCTGGCCAAGCTGGCGATGCCCTACAAACTGGTCGAGATCGATATCCTGCAAGGCGAAAGCCGCACGCCTGAATTCCTCGCCATGAATCCCAACGGCCGCGTGCCGCTGCTCGAGGTCGCGCCGGACCGTTATCTCGCCGAATCGAACGCCATTCTATGGTACGTCGCGCGCGGCACCGAGCTGGCGCCGGAAGATCCGATCGAGCGCGCCGAGGCCCTGCAATGGATGTTCTTCGAGCAGAACAGCCTCGAACCCAATATGGGCGCCGCCTATTTTTGGCTGTCGCTGGTCCGCGGCGGTCGCGAGCTGCAGGCGCATTCGCTCGACGACTGGATGGAGAACGGCAATCGCGCGCTGCGCGTGATGGAGCGGCATCTTGACCGGCATCGGTTCTTCGTCGCTGATCGCTTCACCATCGCCGACATCGCGCTGTACGGCTATACGCATGTCGCGCATCTGTGCGACTTCGATCTGACGCCGTTCCCGGCGGTCAAGGCCTGGCTCGATCGCGTCGCTGAAGAGCCGGGTTATGTGCCGATGGACTGGCAGCCGGCGGCGATGGCGGCGGAATAACATCGCGCGTCGCGATCGGCGACGCATCTTGAAATCAGTTCAATCTTTCGAAAAGCATCGGGCCGGGGGGGGGGGGGGGGGGGGGGGGGGGGGGGGGGGGGG
>JAEZEY010000266.1 GCA_023432845.1 Pseudomonadota bacterium | reverse complement strand
TGGTCGAACGCGGCCTGGTCGAGCGCTACCGCAGCGCCGACGACCGCCGCATCGTGCATTCGCGGCTGACGGCGGCGGGCACTGATGCGCTGGCGGCGGCCGGACCGGCCACCACCGCCCGGCTGATCCGCGAATTCGAGCGCCTGCCGGCGGACAAGCAAGCCGAACTGGTGACGTCGCTGGAGTGGATGGCGCAGGCGCTGGGCGTGAACGGCGAGGACTGGCCGGCGGCCGTTTAAACGGCGGCGGGAGTGGTGCCGATGGAGGGATTTGAACCCCCGACCACCCGCTTACGAAGCGGATGCTCTACCACTGAGCTACATCGGCGCCATGCGGCGACTTACTATCGGCGCGGCCCCTGATTGGCAAGCACGCGCCAATCCGTCACCGGAACAGCTTACCCCCGCGCGGCCAGCCGTCGTCCGGCAGGGGCTTTTCGGTCAGCGGATCGGGATCGAGGCTGGCATCGGGACCCGGATCGTCCGGAGCGTGGATCAGCGGCATGACCGGCTCGGCCGCCACCGGCTTCGGCGCGGGCTTCGCCTTCGGAACGGCCGGCTCCGATTTGGCTGCTTCTGTTTTCGGCGCTTCGCTCGCCACCGCCTTGATCTCGATCGGTTCGGGCACTTCGGCGACCGGCTTGATCTCGGGAAGCGGCGGCGGCGGAGCATCGACGACCGGATGCGTCATGCCGATCTCGGCGAGCGGCACGCGCCATTCGTAGCCATCGAGCCGGCCGCGCGGCGACACCGGCAGCCAGCGATCCGACACGACGCCATCGGCGGTCCACACCGGATCGGGCGCGGCGCGCATGGCGCGGCCAAGCCACTCGCGCACGCGGCCTTCGTCGCCGTGTTCGGTTTCTTCGATCTCGGCCATCAAGGTGGCGATGCGCTTCGACGGCGCGTTGAGATAAGGCGCCAGCGCATCGCGCGCGATCTTGAACTCGCGCGCATCGATGGCGGCGCGCGCTACCGCGATCGCGCCTTCGCGAATGGCGCCCGGATCTTCCGGCGACTTTTCCGCCAGCGACTGCATGCGTGTGAGCCGCGCGCGGGCGGTGTCGCCCGGTCGCAGGTCCGCATAAGCCTCGGCGATATCGGGATGCGGATTGAGCCGCCACGCCGCAATCAGCACCTTGCCGGCACGGCGCTGATCGCCGGCTTCGGCCAGACGCCGGCCGGCGAAGGCCGCCGCCGGCACCAGCCCGGGCGCCAGCTTCACCGCATCGAGCGCAGCAAGCCGCGCGGCATCGCGATCGCTCTCTTCCAGAGCCAAGGCCTGCGCCGTCAGCAGCACGGCGCGCTTGCGGCGATAGTCTTCCTTGTCGAGCGACGAGCGCATGGCGTCGAGCGACTTGAGCGCGCCGCGCCAGTCGCCTTGCGCGCAGCGATCGTCGAGCACCGCCTGCCCGGCCCAGGCCAAAGCCGGATCGGCTTCCGCTGCCTGCTCGGCGACGCGGCGCGCGGTGACGGCATCGTTGCGGCGCTGCGCCTCGATATAGAGACCGCGCAGGCCGAGCAGCTTCGTATTGTCGTGCCGCGTCATCTCGTGAAAGGCGCGCTCGGCGCCGACGCGGTCGCCCGCCAATTGCGCCGATTGCGCGGTGAGCAACAGCGTCAACGGATCGCCCGGCGACAAACGCGCGGCTTCATCGGCGGAGCGCCGCGCCAGCCGCGTATCGCCGGAGCCGATGGCGACGAGGCCGCGCGAAATGGCGAGATAGCCCTTCATCGCGCGGGGATGCCGGAAGAACAGCGACACCTGTTCGGTAGAGCGCATTATGGCGCGCGCCAGCGACCAGAACAACACGCAGATGACGACCAGCGCCGCAACCGCGAGCAGCATCACCATCACCGAGGTCTCGACGTGATAGCCGAGCCAGGTGACGACGACATCGCCGGGACGATCGGCGAGCCAGACGAAGCCCGCGGCGATCAGCGCGACGGTGATGAGGAAGAGGACAACCTGGATCATGCCGCCCTCACTTCGATCCGAGCGCGCGCGTCGTGCCGGCGGCGAAGTCGCGCGCGGCGTCGAGCGCTTTCTGCCGCGCGGTGGCGCGCGTCACCCAGTTGGCCGCGACCTGACGCGCCGCCTCCGGCAGCGCGCCGATATCGGTCAGCGCGGCGGCGATGTTCTCCTGCGCCGCGCTCTGCTCGATGCGCGCCAGCACCGCCGAGGCGTCATTGCCGGCCGGCGCGTCGGCCGGACGCACGCGCACCAGGTGCTCGGCGTTGGCCTGCAGTCGCTCCAGGAAACTGCCGCTCGCCGCCGGCGCGCCGACAGCTTTCTTCATCTGCGGCAGCAGGTCGGTCAGTTCCCTGGCCAGCGTCTTTGTGGTCGGCACGCTCGAGGCGGCGAATGGCACCAGCGGCGCCAGCGCCTTCTCGTCGGCGCCGAGCGCTTTGGCCTGTGCCAACTCTTCAGCAAAGGGCGCGCCGCGCAGCACGGCATTGCGCAACGCCGCCGCGCTCAGCGCGAGCCGCGCCGATTTGTCGGACGCGGTGGCCTTGGCCAGCTCAGCGCGCGCGGTTTTCGATTGCTCCTCCAGCGCGGTGAGGCGCTGCTGCAACGACGCGACCTCGGCGGAGGATGCGCCCGCGGCCGCCGCGGTCTTCGACACGTCCTGCACATTGCTGCGCAGATCGGCCGCCGCCTTCTCGGCGGCCGCGGCGCGCGATTGCGTCTCGCGCAAATTGGCGGCGAGTTCGTCATAACGGCGATTGAGGGCAGCGAGCGTTACACCGAGCGACTTCAGCGCGCTGTCGTCGGCCGGCGTCGACGCGATTTTCGAAACGCTGTCCTCGACCTTGGCGATGCGGGCGGCGAGTGCATCGGTCGCGCCGGTGTTGGCTGCAGGCGCCGCCGGGCGACTCTGCAACTGTTTGATCTGGGTCTCCAGCGTGGCGATGCGCGGATCGGGCGTCGCGGTTTGATCGGGCGCAAACAATCCCACCGACCAGCCGATGGCGATCACGAGCGTCGCGGCGGCGGCGCCGGCGATGCCGCCGATCACCAGCGGCTTGAGCGCACCGGCGCGCTCCGGCGGCGGCGCGTCGCCAGGCGGCGTGGAACTGGCAAATGCAGCACTGCCGAGCGCCGACCGTGGCGGCGAGTCGGTTGAGGCTTCGTCGACGGCGGAGGTTTCGCTCGCGGCAACCGATTCAACCGGTGCCGCAGGCTGCGCCACCGAATCGTCGTCGCGCGCAGTGGCCTCGTGAGCGGCTGTCTCGTGAGCGGCGGTTTCCGGCGTTTCGACCGGCGGTATTTCCTTCGCCTCGAGATCGATGGTCGGCGCGGCGCGCTTGCGGCGGCCGGCCGATTTGTCGGGCTTTACACCATCAGGATTGGGATTCCGGTCGTTCATGATATGCGAATCCTACCGATTTGAAGCCCAGACCGCAGCAACTAAAACCGCGAAGATGACGAAACCATAAAGCGTCAGGACTCGATGAGCGCCATCATCGATGGTTCATCGGGCCTTTTCGCGGCCGCCACGTTGCGCGCGCCGGCCTGGATCAGCGTCGCGGCGATCGGCCCCGAAAGGCAGAGATGGCGCAATCGTAAAGCCTGCGCGGCAATACCGGCGACCTTGGCGCCGGTAATAAACTGCTCGGCGCTGCGTCTCGAATAGTGCAATACCGCGTCGACCGCGCCACCTTGCACCGCGCCGATCAGTTCGGCCGAAAACGGCAGCGGCACGGCGCGGTAGACCACGGCGAGTTCGGCGGCGATGCCGTGTGCGGCAAGCTCAGCGACGAGGTCAACACTGCGATTCTCGCCGGCCAGATAAAGGAAAGGCGCGTGTGTATCGGGCCGCTGCTCCGCGATCAGCCGCACCAGATCCTCGGCATCGCCGCCAGCAACGTGAATATCGTGAAAGCCGATGGCGCGCGCGGCCTCGGCGCTCCGCTGGCCGACGGCGAACAGCGGCAAGGCGATCAACGCAGCGCGCGCAGGATGGCTTGCAAATGCAGCGGCGGCATTGGCGCTGGTGATGACGACGGCGCCGTAAGTTTGTTTGAGCGACACCGGGACAAGCTCGACGCGCAGCAGCGGCGCTACCAGCACGGCATGGCCGCGCTCGCGCAACGCCGCGGCGGTGCGTTCGCTGTCCTCCTGCGGCCGCGTCACCACGATACGCATGTGAAACTCCGGTAAAATCTATTCGAAGAAATCCGGCCCGCCCATCTTCTTCAGTTCGCGGCCGGCTTCCTCGCCGATCCTGACGGCATCGCGGACATGACCGTTGCCGGTGATGTCATGCGCGGCGGCGCCATCGGGCCGCGCGATGAGGCCGCGGAAATGCAGCGTGTCGCCCGACAGGGTCGCATGCCCGGCGAGCGGCGTCTTGCACGAGCCGTCGAGCGCCGCGAGAAAGGCGCGCTCGCAGGCCACCGCGATGAAAGTCGGCGCATGATTGATCGGCGCCACGAATTGCCGCGTGCGATTGTCGTCGCCGCGCGTTTCGATGCCGATCGCGCCTTGCGCCACCGCCGGCAGAAACTCCTCGGCCGGCATGATGTGTGTCGCGTGCTGCGCCAGCCCCAGCCGATTGAGCCCGGCAATCGCGAGCAGCGTCGCCTCGACCTCGCCGGTTTCCAGCTTGCGTAATCTGGTTTCGACATTGCCGCGCAGCGGCGACACGACGAGATCCGGTCGCGCCTTCTTGCCGATCGCCTGACGGCGCAGCGAGGCGGTGCCGAGCCTGGCCCCGTGCCGCAGTTCGGCCAGCGACTTTGCCTTCAGGCTGATGAAGGCGTCGCGCGGATCTTCGCGCTCAAGGCAGGCCGCCAGCATCAGCCCGGGCTGCGAAATGGTCGGCATGTCTTTCGCCGAATGCACGGCAAGATCAATGCGGCCGGACAGCAGCGCTTCCTCGATCTCCTTGGTGAACAGACCCTTGCCGCCAACCTCCGAGAGCGGGCGGTCCTGGATGGCATCGCCGGTCGTTTTGATGACGACGATCTCGAACGCCGTCTCCGGCGCGCCAGTGGACCTCGCCAGCAGCGTGCGCACGATATTGGCCTGGGCCAGCGCCAGTGGTGAGCCGCGCGTGCCGAGGCGGAGAAGGGGGGCGGATTGCGCCATATGTCCTCGCGGTGCTAGGGGCGTCTTTTAGAGCAGCCGGCGTGACGAAGGAAAGCGACCCTTTATCGTCATTCCGGGACATTGCCAAAAGCGCGTTTACGCGCGTCTTTGACGCACCATGGCAATGGGCCCGGAATCCATACGCCGCAGCAG
>JAEZEY010000250.1 GCA_023432845.1 Pseudomonadota bacterium | reverse complement strand
CGTCCGCGCCCGGTCCCCACGGGCGCGGCGTGATCTTGCCTTGTTCGTCGACATCGTGGCCGACCGCCGCGTCGATCTGACCCATCGTGGCCTGCGGACCGAGGCCCGCCGTCTTCAGGCCGAGCGGTTCGAAAATGCGTCGTGTAATGAGTTCGTCCCAGGAGACGCCGGCCGCCTTCTCGATCATCGCACCGGCGGCCATGTAGCCGAGATTGGAATATTGAAACGGCGCGTCCGCCTTCACCACCGGCTCGTGCTTGCCGAAAGTGCGCAGGATGCGCAGCCGCGCCTGCGGCAGTGTCTCTTCGTAAACGTCGCCGCTGATGTAGAGCTCGAATATCTCCTTGTTGTCGGTCGGGATGCCGCTGGTATGCGACAATAATTGTTCCAGCGTGATTGCCGCGAAATTCGGATGAATGCCGGGCAGGTCGGCGCCGAGTACCTCGCCGATCGTCGAGTCCCAGCGCAGCTTGCCTTCGTCCACCAGAATCCCTGCGAGGGTGGCCGTCATCGCCTTGGTATCCGAGCCAATATGAAACCGATCGTCGAGCGTCACCTTGATGTCGCGGCCGAGCATGCGCGTGCCAACCGCTCCGGCGGCGACAATGCGTCCGTTCTTTGCGACGGCGGCGGCAAGCGCCGGCAAACCGAATTCCTTGCGCGTGTTTTCCAGGAGCGCGGCGAGTGATGGCTCCTGCGCCTTCGCGACCGGGCCTGCAAAGAGCGGAGCGGCGAGGGCAAGGGCGGCGGCAAGATAACGAATCTTCATGCGAGTCTCCGAACCGAAGAGCGCGATAATCGGGATAAACCGCTAACACTCTCTTCAGGTTTGCCCAGTGCGCCAAATCGGGGTCGCGTCGCCCCCGATGTAAGGGCGGCGGCGGGAGGCGCGAACGATGTTGCCAGCAGGCCCGCGATCGCGGGCACCAGCGCGGAACCGAATTTCATGATGCACCCCCGGGTTTGGGCCAGCCTGTTGGGGATGCTAGCGCGGCCATGCCCAAACACTGTGACGGAGGTCACAGGGTGCAGGCCCCGACGCCGGCTGTTACTTCCAGCCGGCTTCGCGGTTGCAGGTGCGGTGCATCGGCGGATAGAGCCGCTCCATCTCGGTCTGCCTCACCGGCTTGTTGTCGTCGAACTGCTGGTGCATGCAGGTGCAATAGCGCTGCTTGACGGCTTCGCTCGGCGCCGGCTCATCGGCGAGCTGTTTGACGCAACCCGCGATCCAGCCGCGGTCGGCCTCGCTCAGTTTCGCGGTGTCGTCGGCGCGGAACATGCTGCAGGCGGCAAGGGTGGCCGCCGCAAGGATGGCGAACGAAGCAAGTGTGGCGAAGCGCATTCACTAGTTCCAGCGGGGTTGGGTGATGACGATCAGAGCGATGAACAGCGTATAGACGACCGCAGTCACGGTGCAGGAGAATATCTCCGGTTGCAATGGGGGCTAGGCCATGACGCGGAGTTATGCTCACATGACGCCGGCAGAGCGAAAGGACACACCATGATGAAGCGGATGGCGCTGGGCCTGACGATCGCGATCGCGTTGAGCGGCCTGGGTGGTCCGGCCGAGGCCCAGACCGCGCCGCCGAAGCGCCCGTTCGATCTCGTCACGGGCATCGTTTTCACCTGCGCCAGCGCCACCGGCTTTGCCTGGACCGGCGCGGCCTGCGGCAAACTCGCCGCCGACTTCAAGAAGCGCGCCGAGGCGCTCAAGCTGCCTTTCGTCGAAGTGCTGATCACCGCCGACTTCAGCCGCAAGAAGCGCGACACCGTCAACGGCTTTAACGAGGACAAGGCGGTGCGCGTGTTCTGGAATTTCACCGCGAGCGGCCCGAAGGGCGGCGTGCGCGCCGCGCTGGCGGCCAACCGCATCTGGGAGCCGACGCCGCAGGAGGTGCGCAATGTCGCGCCCGGTCAGCGCATTGCCATGAACTTCTACACGCAGTCGGTGCTGCTCGATCCCGGCGCGACCGGCGCGCAGGCCGAGCCTTACCTGAAGCAGATCACCGACAATTTCTTCAAGGTGGGCGAGGGCAGGACCTGACGGCGCGGCGGCTAGAGGCTCAGCCGGTAGAATCGCGTATCGACCGCCATGCGCGGAAACTCCGGCGGCAGCGTCTCCACCGCGACCTTCGTAAAGCCGTTCTTCTCATAGAAGCGGTGCGCCGCCAAAAACTTGTCGGTGGTGCCGAGGAAGATGTCGCGCACGCCGCGCGCCGCGGCGTCGTCGAGAAGGCGCGTCAGCAACGCCTGCGCCACGCCATGCTTGCGGCCGCGATACGGCGCGGCGACGAACATCTTGCGCAGCGCGCCGCGCGCGGCACCAATGTCCTTGAGCCCGATGGTGCCGACGACGCGGCCCTCCGCCTCCGCGACCAGGAAGTCGCCGAGCCCGGCCTGATAGAAGGTCGGAATCGCGCGCAGGTCCGGCTGCTCGTCGGCGGTGATCGGAATGCCGAACTCCTCGCGCTGGATCGGCAGGATGACATCGATGACGGCCTGTTCGTCGGCCGGCGCGAAGCGGCGGATGCGGAGAGAACTCATGGGGGAAGGGTCCGTGGAAGGAGAATCGCGTGGAGAGTTGCAGAGGCGTAGCACCACGGCACACCCGCCGGAAAGACGGTGCGCCCGGGGCTAGCCCGCGAGCAGGACGTCGCGCAGCACGAGCGCGTGGTTGTGCTCTTCGTCGCGCGCGCCGTAAACCAGCGTCACCGTGCCGGCGCGGGCGAGGCTGCGGATGCGCTCCAGCGCGTCGGCGCGCGCGCCAAGCTCCTTGGCGTAGCGGCCGCGGAATTCGCTCCAGCGTTCCGGATCGTGGCCGAACCACTTCCGCAGGGCGGGGCTCGGCGCGACGTCCTTGAGCCAGTCATCCAGCGCCGCGTCTTCCTTCCTGAGCCCGCGCGGCCACAGCCGGTCGACCAGAATGCGGGTGCCGTCGCCGCGCGCCGGCGGCTCATAGGCGCGCTTGAGCTTGAGATGTGCGGCGGGGATGCGTTTGGTCATCACCTGGAGCTCCCTGCGCGGCAGCGTGCGGCGCACCGCGGACGATAACATCGCGCGGCGCGCTGCCGGACATGCCGCACGC
>JAEZEY010000237.1 GCA_023432845.1 Pseudomonadota bacterium | reverse complement strand
GTCCAGCACATAGAGCACGCCGGTCAGGCCGGAGCCGATCTGCGAGGCCAGACGAATGCGCTGGCTCTCGCCGCCGGACAACGTGCCGGAGGCGCGGGCGAGGGTGAGATAATCGAGGCCGACATCGTTGAGGAAGCGCAGGCGGTCCCTGATTTCCTTGAGAATGCGCGGCGCGATCTCGTTCTGCTTCTTGTTGAGCTGCTTCGGCAGCTCGGTGACCCAGTCGCCGGCGGCGCGGATCGACAGTTCGGCGATCTCGGAAATGGTCTTGCCGGCGATCTTGACGCACAGCGCCTCGGGCTTGAGGCGGGCGCCGTGGCAGGCTTCGCAGGGCGTGTCGGAGAAATACTTGCCGAGCTCCTCGCGCGCCCATTCGGAATCGGTTTCCTTGAAGCGGCGCTCCAGATTGGTGATGACGCCCTCGAACGGCTTCTTGGTGGTGTAGCCGCGCATGCCGTCGTCATAGACGAACTTGATGTCGTCATCGCCGGAGCCGTAGAGGATGGCCTCCTGCGTCTTCTTCGGCAGGTCCTTCCATTTGGTGTCGAGCGTGAACTTGTAGTGCTTGCCGAGCGCTTCCAAAGTTTGCGTGTAGTAGGGCGACGACGACTTGGCCCAGGGCGCGATGGCGCCCTTGCCGATCCTGGCGTAGCGGTCCGGGATCACCAGCTCGGCGTCGATATGCTGCTCGACGCCTAGGCCGCGGCAGGCCGGGCAGGCGCCTAACGGATTGTTGAACGAGAACAGTCGCGGCTCGATTTCCGGAATGGTGAAGTCGGACACCGGGCAGGCGAATTTCTCGGAGAAGATCAGGCGTTCATGGGTGGCGTTGCGGCCGCGATTGGCGGCGGCGCCGGTCGCCTTGGTGTCGGCGAGCTCGACCACGGCGAGGCCCTCGGCGAGCTTGAGGCACTGCTCCAGCGAGTCGGCAAGGCGCGCGGCGATGTCGGGCTTCACCACCAGGCGATCGACCACGACGTCGATGTCGTGGGTGAACTTCTTGTCGAGCGGCTTGACCTCGGCGATCTCGTGGAATTCGCCGTCGATCTTCACGCGCTGATAGCCCTTGCGCATGTATTCGGCGAGTTCCTTCTTGTACTCGCCCTTGCGGCCGCGCACGACGGGCGCCAGCACATAGATGCGCGTGCCTTCCGGCAGCGCCAGCACGCGGTCGACCATCTGCGACACGGTCTGGCTCTCGATCGGCAGGCCGGTGGCCGGCGAATAGGGTATGCCGACGCGCGCCCACAAGAGGCGCATGTAGTCATAGATCTCGGTGACGGTGCCGACGGTCGAGCGCGGGTTCTTCGATGTCGTCTTCTGCTCGATGGAGATGGCCGGGGACAGGCCGTCGATCTGGTCGACGTCCGGCTTCTGCATCATCTCGAGGAACTGGCGGGCATAGGCCGACAAGCTCTCGACGTAACGCCGCTGACCCTCGGCATAGATGGTGTCGAAGGCGAGCGAGGATTTGCCGGAACCCGACAGGCCGGTGAACACCACCAGCTGGTCGCGCGGGATGGTGACGTCGATGTTCTTTAGATTGTGCTCGCGGGCGCCGCGGATGGTGATGTTGCGGGAATCGGCGGCGCGTCTGGGGGACTTGTCGTTCATGGACACGGAAAGAACCTGTTGGCACGGCAAAAAGCCGGCGTTCCGGCGGCCAATCCGAGGTCCACTGGAGCACACGACAGGTGGAACGTAGTGAGAACGAGGCCGCTTCGCTAGGGGCGGTCGCCAGCTTTCCGGCAGCTTTCAACCGGCGCGGTGCGCAGCGGGGATAACCGCCGCGTCAGCCGTTCCCGCGCGCGAACCCGGAACAAGAAAAGGGCCGGCGCGAGGCCGGCCCTTGGCATTTGGTGTCGTCTTGCGGTGTCGATCAGAAGCGGTAGTTCAAACCGGCCCGGACGACATTGTACTTGAAGTCGCCGGTGGCGGTGGCGCCGCCGATCGTCAGCGTGGTGTCGCCGGAGTCGATGTAGAGATACTCGCCCTTGACGCTCCAGCGATCCCAGACCGCCCATTCGAGGCCGCCGCCAACGGCGTAGCCCGAGCCCCAGGCCGAGTCCTCGATCGAGGCGCCGCCGGCGCTCAGCGTGAGCTTGGTCTTGGTATAGGCCCAGCCGCCGGTGCCGTAGATCAGCGCGCGGTTGAAGGCGTAGCCGATGCGGCCGCGCACGGTGGCGAAGGCGTCGACTTTGCCTTCGACGGTGACGCCGCCGACCGTTTCGCTGGCCTTGATGGTCGTGCCCTGGAAGTCACCTTCCACGCCGAGCACGAAACTGCCAATCTGCCAGTTGTATCCAAGCTGGCCGCCGAAAACGCCGCCGTGGGCATTGTCGGCGAACGAGTCGGACCAGCCATAGCCGCCATTGATGCCGGCATAGAAGCCGGTCCAGGAGAAATAAGGGGCGTGATAGGCCGGAGGCGGCGCCTTGATCGGGTAGTCGGCAGCCGACGCCGACACGGCGAACGCAGGTATGAAAACACAGCCAAGCAATAACGCGTGAAAGCGCTTCATCGCGATCCTCATAAGGTTTGGTGTGGTGGAGAAACGCAATACGCGCAGCAATCGGTGTGCGACCCTGCGTTGAGTCGCGTTGATGAGTCCTTAACGGCGCAGGTCCCGCCGGGCCTGTGAGTCAAATCGGGCCGGCCGTTAGACGATTGTGTTGTCTGAGGCCTGGAAAGGGGCGATTGCCCGTGGCGGACAAAAAGCGGCCGGCCCAAAGGCCGGCCATGAGGAGTACACGCGGAGGTTCTACGTCAGAAACGCACGTTCACACCGGCACGCACCATATTGATCCTCGGCCTGAAGGTGGTCTCGACACCGCAAACGCCGGCATCGCAGGTCGCCTTGCCGAGGTCGGCATAGAGATATTCCGCCTTCACCGACCAATCCCGGCTGATGCCGTACTCAATGCCGCCGCCGACGGTCCACCCGGCGGTGGTCTTCGTATTGCTGCCGGTACTTGTCGACATCTTCGCGCCGGAGAAGGCCGCGCCACCGGTGACATAGGGCATCCAGCGGTCCATTGCGTAGCCGACCCGGCCGCGGGCCGTGGCGACCCAGGTATTCTTCACTTCGCAGCTGCTGGCGCCGCAGGTTGCAG
>JAEZEY010000231.1 GCA_023432845.1 Pseudomonadota bacterium | reverse complement strand
GGCGTTGACAAAGGCGGCAGAAGCCGCGCTAACGACGCTCGACAGCGTCGACGTCCTGGTCAACTGCGCCGGCGCCACCAAGCGCGGCGACTTCTTCGCGCTCACGGCCGACGACTGGACCAGCGGCTTCGCGCTGAAGTTCTTCGGCGCGGTGCATCTGAGCAAGGCGCTGTGGCCGGCGCTGAAGAAAAGCGGCGGCTCCATCGTCAACATCGCCGGCCTCGGCGCGCGCATGCCCGCCGCCGACTTCACCATCGGCGGTTCGGTGAATTCGGCGCTGCTGAACTTCACCAAGGCGTTGGCCGAAATCGGCATCCGCGATGCCGTTCGCGTCAACGCCATCAATCCCGGCTACTTCATGACCGACCGGCTCAGGAACGCCTTGCGCGCCGAGATGGAGCGAACCGGCCAATCGCAGGAGGAAGCGGCGCAGGCCTTGCTCGCCGCGCGGGGCGTGACGCGCTTCGGCAAACCGGAGGAAGTCGGCAGCCTGGTCGCCTTCATGGTGTCCGGCCATGCCGGCTATCTCAACGGCGCGGCCGTCGAGCTCGATGGTGGCGTGCGCCGCGATATCTGACGGCGTGCGCTAGAGCATGATCCCGAAAAGTAGGAACCGGTTTTCGGAAAAGATCATGCTCAAAAAAAGAAGCTAGACCATGATCTGATTCAACCTGGATGGATCATGGTCTAGCGCATGCGCTCGACCAGGAAGTCGATGAACAGCCGCACCTTCACCGACAAATGCCGCGTCGGCGCGTAGATGGCGTAGAGCGTCAGTTGCGGCGGCTTGTAATCGTCGAGCACGGTGACCAGCTTGCCGCTCTTTAATTCCTTCTCGGCGAGAAACACCGGCAGCACCGTGACGCCCCTGCCCTTCACCGCAGCGTCACGCAGCACCTCGGCATTGTTGACGCAGAGCGACCACTTCGGCGCGATCCATATGTCCGAGCCATCGCGCGCGGTGAACTTCCACTGATTGCCGGTGGAGAGGAAGCCGTACGTGAGGCATTCGTGCTGGCGCAGGTCGGCCGGCGTCTTCGGCTTGCCGTGTTTCTTGAAGTAACCCGGCGAGGCGCAGACCACGCGCTCTATATCGGTGAGCTTGCGCGCAATGAGCGACGACGGCTCCAGCTCGGCGATGCGCAAGGTGACGTCGAGCCCCTCCTGCACCGGATCGACCTGCTCGTCGGTCAGCACCAACTGGATCTGCAGATCGGGATAGCGCTCCATGAAATCGGCGATCATGGGCCCAAGCTTGATGATGCCGAACGACATCGGCGCGTTGACGCGCAGCAGCCCGCGCGGCGTCGATTGCAGTTGGCTCGCCGCCTGGTCGGCGGCGTCGAGATCGGCGAGCACGGCGACGGCGCGCTCGTAATAGGCCTGGCCCGTCTCGGTCGGCGACGCCTGCCGCGTCGTGCGGTTGAGCAGCTGGACCCCGAGATCGCGCTCCAGCTCGCCGACATATTTGCTCACCGCCGAGCGCGACAGCCGCAGCTTGCGGCCGGCCTCGGCAAACGACTTCAGTTCGACGACGTTGACGAAGGCCCGGAGGCTGGCGAGCTTGTCCATGACGGTATGGCGATCCTTGATTGTCGTCAGTTCATAGACAATGCCGCCACGGATTGCCAGATTGTCGTTTGTGAGGCGACGCTCCATTTTACCGGCACGACATCATACGGGGCCAGCGAGGCCTTCAACGAAAGGAGCCTGCCATGTCCGGCATCCACCACGTCACCGCCATCGCCGGCAACGCCCAGCGCAACTTCGACTTCTACACCCGCACGCTCGGCCTGCGCTTCGTCAAGCGCACGGTCAATTTCGACGATCCGGGCACCTATCACTTCTATTATGGCGACGAGGCGGGCCAGCCCGGCACCATCCTCACCTTCTTCCCGTGGGAGCATGCCGCGCCCGGCCGCGGCGGCGTCGGCCAGACGCATCAGACCGCGTTCCGCGTGCCGGCCTCCTCGATCGGCTGGTGGACCCATCGCCTCACCGAAAAGGGTGTCGCCTATGAGCCGCTCGAAAAGCGTTTCGGCGAACCGGTGCTCGCATTCACCGATGCTGACGGCATGAGCCTGGCGCTCGTCGGCGTTGCCGATGCGGCGAACGAGCCCGCGTGGACCGCCGGCGGCATTCCGGCCGAGCACGCGATCCGCGGCTTCCACGGCGTCACGCTCCTCCTTGAGAAGGCGGCGAAGACCGGCGCGATCCTCACCGACGTGCTCGGCTATACGGAAGTCGCGCGCGAAGGCTCGATCATCCGCTATCAAGCCTCGGCAACGCCCGGCGCCTTTGTCGATATCTACGAAGCCGGTGGCTTCCTGCCGGGCCGCATGGGCCGCGGCTCGGTGCATCACATCGCCTTCCGCGCGGCCGATGACGCCGAGCAGGCCGCGATGGCAGCGAGACTGATCGAAAAGCATGGCCAGCATCCGACCGAGCAGAAGGATCGCAACTACTTCCGCTCGATCTACTTCCGCGAGCCCGGCGGCGTACTGTTCGAGATCGCGACCGACATTCCCGGCTTCGCCGTGGATGAACCGGTGGAGACGCTCGGCAAGGATCTGAAGCTGCCGGCCTTCCTCGAAGGCCACCGCGCCGACATCGAGAAGGTGCTGCCGGCGCTCGAGGAGACCGTCTGATGAGCGACACACTTGAAGGATTCATCCATCGCTTCGAAAAAGGATCGGCGGCATCGCCGCCGGTCCTCCTGCTGCACGGCACCGGCGCCGATGAGAACGATCTGATCGATCTCGGCCGAGCCGTGGCGCCGGGCGCGGCGCTCTTGTCGCCGCGTGGCAAGGTGCTGGAGAACGGCATGCCGCGCTTCTTCCGCCGCCTTGCCGAAGGCGTGTTCGACGAGGCCGATGTGCAGCGGCGCGCCGATGAGCTGGCAGACTTCGTCGTCGCCGCGCGTGAGCGCTACGGCATCGAGGCGCCGGTCGCCCTCGGTTTCTCCAACGGCGCCAACATCGCCGCCGCCATGCTGCTGCAACGGCCGGACGTTCTCTCCGGTGCCGTGTTGCTGCGGGCGATGGTGCCGCTGACCGATCCACCGAAGCTGCCGATCCCGGGCACACCGGTGTTGATCCTGTCCGGTGCACAGGATCCCCTCGCCTCGCCGGACAATCCGGCGCGCCTCGCGGCCCAGCTTAATGAACGTGGCGCGAAGGCCGAGCAGCGCATCGTGCCCGGCGGCCATGGTCTGACGCAGGCGGATGTCAATCTGACGGCGGCGTTCATGAAGAACATTGCCGCGAAAGCGCCGGCG
>JAEZEY010000326.1 GCA_023432845.1 Pseudomonadota bacterium | reverse complement strand
CGCGGAGATAATGAGCGCGACGATGCCAGCGGCCCAAAGCAGATAGACCGGCACCAGAGGCGCGAAGGAGATGCTAAGATTCAACTTTCGTCCTCCAGACGTCCTCGTGGTTCGAGACGCATCGCTTCGCGATGCTCCTCACCACGAGGCCGGTTGTATGCCGGAGCCTGCGAGATGAACGACTTTCTTTCCCGGCTGTTCTGGGGCGACCAGAGCAACGATCCGCCCCAGCCGCAGGGAAAGAAGAAGCGCATCAATCTGGCGCTGCAGGGCGGCGGCGCGCATGGCGCCTTCACCTGGGGCGTCATCGATCAACTGCTCGAGGACGGCCGCCTCGCCGTCGAAGGCATTTCCGGCACCTCGGCCGGAGCCGTCAATGCGGTCATGCTGGCCGACGGCCTCAATCGCGGCGGTCCCGATGAGGCGCGCAAACGCCTCGCCGAATTCTGGCGCGCGGCGAGCCTTGGCGGCGACCTGCCCGCGGTGCAGCGCGCCGTCACCGACAAACTGTTCGCGCTGTGGCCCGGCGAAGGCTCGCCGCCCTTCAACTGGCTGGCGACGTGGTCGAAGCACCTGTCGCCCTACGATCTCAACCCGCTCAACATCAACCCGCTCAAGGGTCTGATCGAGCGCTTCGTCGATTTCGATGGATTGCGGAATGACGGCCGGCAGATATTCATCGCGGCGACCAATGTGCAGACCGGGCGACTGCATATCTTTCCCAAGGAGAAAATCTCAGCCGAAGCGGTGATGGCCTCGGCGTGTCTGCCGGCGGTGTTTCAAGCAGTCGAGATCGATGGCGTGCCGTACTGGGACGGCGGCTATCTCGGCAATCCGGTCATCTTTCCGTTCTTCCGTTCGACCGAGACCGAAGACGTGCTGATCGTCCAGATCAATCCACTGATGCGCAAGAAGATCCCGCAAACAACGCGTGAGATCATGGAGCGCGTCAACGAGATCACCTTCAACTCGGCGCTGATGGCCGAGTTGCGTGCCATCGAATTCGTCAACCGGCTGATCGACCAACGTCGTTTGCCGCACGGCACCGGGCCGAACGAGTATCGCCACATCAAAGTGCATCGCATCGTCATGGACGGCCTCGGCGAGCACTTCTCCGCCTCGACAAAATTGCGCAACGATTTCGAGTCGCTCGATTTGTTGCGCAAGCTCGGCCAGCGCGCCGCGCGGCGCTTCCTCGACAGTCATTTCGCCGATATCGGCGTGCGCTCAAGTGTCGATCTCAAGGCGGAAGTGGCCTCGGAGCGCGGCTAGTCCGTCGCCGGCTATCCCGCCGAGAATTCCTTGCGGATCGCTTCGCTGTGCGAACCGAGCGCCGGGATGTCGCCGTAGTGGCGCTCCTCGCCGACGAAGCGCGCGCCCGGCGCCGGCATCGCGGCCGGACCGCTCGGCGTGCCGACGGTGACGCGCCGCAGATGCGGGTGCGTGGACAGCAAGGCGGAATCATTGACGCGGGCAAAGGCGATATCGGCGACCGCGAGTTTCTTCGTCAAGGGCTCGACATCCTCGGCGCCGAATACGGCGGCGACGATGGCGTCGGTCTCGGCTCGGTTCGCCTGACGCTGCGGATTGGTGGCGAAGCGTTCGTCCGTGCCGAGCTCGGCATTGCCGAGCACCTTGTCGGCCAGCACGCGCCACTCGCGGTCGTTCTGGATCGAGATCAGGATGTCGGCGCCATCGCGCGTCTTGAACACACCATAGGGCGCGATGGTCGGGTGCCTGAGGCCGACGCGCTTGAACGGGTTGCCCCATTCCTGATTGAGCAAGGGAATCGTCATCCATTCGGCCATGGCGTCGAACATCGACACGGAGATGGTGGCGCCCTCGCCGGTGCGGCCGCGGCGGATCAGCGCCTCGAGGATCGCCTCATAGGCGCTCAGCCCGGCGGCGATATCGACCACCGAGACGCCGACGCGCGCCGGCGCCTCCGGACCGCCGGTCACTGACGCGAGACCCGACTCGGCCTGGATCAGCAGGTCGTAAGCCTTGCGCTGCGCGAACGGGCCGCTTTCGCCGTAGCCGGAGATCGAGGCGCAGATCAGCTTGGGATAATCCTGGCGCAGGCGCTCGAAAGAGAAACCGAGCTTGCCGAGTGCGCCGGGCTTGAGGTTCTGCACGAACACATCGGCCTTGGCGAGCATCGCCTCGAGCAGCGCCTTGTCCTCGTCCCTGGTGAGGTCGCAGACCACCGACTCCTTGCCGCGGTTGAGCCAGACCAGATGCGCGCTTTCGCCATGCACGATGTAATCGTAGTGCCGGGCGAAATCGCCTTCCGGCCGCTCAACCTTGATGACGCGTGCCCCGGCATCGGCGAGGCGGCAGGTGCATTGCGGCGCGGCAACCGCCTGCTCGACCGAGACGACGAGAACGCCTTCGAGAGGGAGGGACATGGGAGAACTCAGTACGACCTCGGCAAGCCGAGCACGTGCTCCGCGAGATAGGAGAGGATGAGATTGGTCGAGATCGGCGCCACCTGATAGAGCCGCGTCTCACGGAACTTGCGCTCGACGTCGTATTCCTCGGCGAAGCCGAAGCCGCCATGCGTCTGCACGCACATATCGGCGGCGGCCCATGAGGCATCCGCCGCGAGCAGCTTCGCCATATTGGCTTCGGCGCCGAGATCCTCGCCGGCTTCGTATTTGCGGCAGGCTTCATGCACCATCAGCTCGGCGGCGCGCATTTGCGCATAAGCCCGCGCGATCGGGAACTGCACGCCCTGGTTCTGACCGATCGGCCGGTCGAACAGCACGCGTTCCTTGGCGTAGTCGGTAGCCTTCCTGATGAACCACTTGGCGTCACCGATGCATTCCGCCGCGATCAGGATGCGCTCGGTGTTCAGGCCGGACAGGATGTAGCGGAAGCCCTTGCCCTCCTCGCCGATGAGGTTCTCCGCCGGCACGCGCAGGTCGTCGAAGAACACCTCGGTGGTGGCATGGTTCATCATGGTGCGGATCGGCTTGATGTTGATGCTGGCGCCGCGCGCCAGTTTCATGTCCACCAGGAACACCGACAGGCCGTCGGTGCGCTTCTTGACTTCTTCCTTCGGCGTGGTGCGGGCCAGTAGCAACATCAGGTCGGAATGCTCGGCGCGCGAGGTCCAGATCTTCTGACCATTGATGACGTAGTGATCGCCTTCGCGCCGCGCCGTGGTGCGCAGCGACAACGTGTCGGTGCCCGATGTCGGCTCCGTCACGCCGAAGGCCTGCAGGCGAAGGTCCCCGTTGGCGATGCCGGTTAGATAGGCCTGCTTCTGCTCCGGCGAACCGTGCCGTAGAATTGTACCCATCGTGTACATCTGCGCATGGCAGGCAGCGCCGTTGCAGCCGGCCGCATGCACTTCTTCCATGATGGCGGCGGCCGCCGATACCGGTAGGCCACTGCCGCCGTACTCTTCAGGAATCAACGCGGCGAGATAGCCGGCCTCGGTCAGCGCATTGACGAAGGCGGTCGGATAGGCGCGCTCGCGATCAAGGTCCCGCCAGTATTCGCCGGGAAATTTGGCGCACAGTGCGCGCACGGATTCGCGGATGTCGGCGTATTTGTCATGCGGCCCAGTCATACGCTTCCTCTACTCTCTTACTTCGGCGCGCCCGTTATTGATGGCGACGACGTCCCGCTCCTTAACACGGGCACGGAACGAGACAACAGCGCCCGCTTTGCCGCTATCGCGCCAGATCTCGGTGCGGATGGTTTCGCCGGGGAACACCGGCGCGGAAAATCGCACCGCCATGCTGGCGAGCCTGGCAGGGTCGTAACCGCACACCGTCTTCAGCAGCGCGTGACCGGCGACGCCCATGGTGGCGAGGCCATGGAGGATCGGCCGCGGAAAACCGGCGGCGCGCGCGAATGCCGGCTCGGCATGCAGCGGATTGTCGTCGCCCGACAGCCTATAGATCAGTGCCATTTCCGGCCGCGTCGGCAGATCGCAGACGAGATCCGGCACGCGATCGGGAATGGGATGCGACGCCGGCGTGTCGCGCCGCTCACCACCGAACCCGCCATCGGCGCGGCAGAACGTCGTCTGCTTCAAGGTGGCGAGCAGCGTGCCGGTCGCCTTATCAACGAGGCTGCGCTCGTGAAAGAGCAACGCGCCCTTGCCCTCACCCTTGTCAACGACATCGACCACGCGCTCCCGCCCGATCACAGTGCCTTGCGGCGGGATCGGCGCATGGAGAACGATGGTCTCCTCGCCGTGGACGATATGGCTCCAGGTCAGACCGAACTCCGGGCGCAGCATCCACGCATAGTCGAAGGCGGGCACCACCGCGAATGTCGGCAGGACTTTCAGATTCTTCTCGTAGACGAAGGCGAGTTCGTCCTCATTGGTCGGATCGTAACCGAGGCCGACGCCGAGCGCATAAAGAATGCAGTCCCTCGGACCGTAGGTCCGCTCGATAGGCGGGAGCTGCGCGGCAAGAAGTGCGTCGACGTTCAACGGCATTCGCTGCTCGGAATTCTTTAACCATGACTGCCGGCACTATCGCACCGGTCCGATCGGCATGTCGAGCGCACATGCCAAACGCATGGTTAATGGCATGCCCCGTTTTTCCGGCTATTTGCGCGTCTAAGTTTCACGCGACCTTATTGCGCGTCTGATCATATCGCCTCGTCGACTGTCATCAGCCGGGGGGCCGAATGTCTGTTTGCGACCTCGATCCGTTTATTGCCGGAATGAATTGCACCATGCGCGGCAAGACCGCCGCAGCCGTCGCCGTCTGCTTCGCGCTCACCGCCATAGGGCCGGTCAACGCCGCATCCATCAAGCTAAACGAAACCGCGATGGTCGCGGTGGCGATACCGCAGTCATGCGAAAAGGATACAGGAAACAGCGGCCTGTCGTTCGCATTCCGCTTTGGCGCGCCTGCTATCCCGGAGGTTCAAAGCGCCAATGTCGCGGCTCCCACGCCTCCGCCGTCAGAGGAAGCAACCGGCAGCCTCCCGGAACTCCGCGACACGCCGCCGACACCGCCACGGCAAGAGATCGTCGCGGCGGGAGAGACGATCGTCGGCATCGCTTCGACCTACAATCCGGAAGACCCGACCGATATCGATGCCGGTAACGAAGAAACCGCGTCCGGCGAACTCTACGATGCAGAAGGCTGGACCGCCGCGATCCGCACCGATCTGCGCGGCAAATTCGGCGGCGTGCGCTTCGGCAGAAATTATCAGCCGACCTTCGCTCTGGTCGAGGCCGGCGACAAGAGTTTCATCGTCAAGATCAACGATGTCGGCCCGCTCCGGCCCGGCCGGATCATCGATCTCAACGCGCGATCGATGCGCTATCTCGATCCGACGATGCAGCGCGGGCTCATCGCCGACGTCAAGGTGACGCCGCTGGCGGGCCAGGACTGGGCGCTGGGACCGGTCACCGACCCGCAGCCGGTGACCGTCGCCAGTCGTGAGGATGATGTCCGCAAGGCGCGTTGATTAAGCGCCCCAGACGTCCTTGGAGATATCGACGATCATCTTGAGCTTGGCCCACTGCTCGTCCTCGGCCAGCACGTTGCCTTCCTCCGTTGAGGCGAAGCCGCATTGCGGCGACAGCGCGAGCTGGTCGAGCGCGACGAACTTGGTCGCCTCGTCGATGCGTTTCTTGATGTCTTCCTTCTTCTCGAGCGTGCCGGACTTCGAGGTGACGAGACCGAGCACGACGATCTTGTTGCCCTTGGGCAGGAAGCGCAGCGGCTCGAAGCCGCCGGCGCGGTCGGTGTCATATTCGAGGAAGTAGCCGTCGTAGTTGCACTTCTCGAGCAGGCTCTGCGCCACCGGCTCGTAGCCGCCCGACGAAATGAAGGTCGAGCGGAAGTTGCCGCGGCAGACATGAGTGGTGATGACCATGTCGGCGGGCTTGGCTTCCAGCGCCTTGTTGATGCACTTCGTATAGGTGTCCTGCAGGTGGTCGACGTCGAGGCCGCGCTCGCGCGCCTTCTTCAGTTCTTCCTGCGAGCACAGATAGGCCCAGGCGGTGTCGTCGAACTGCAGATAGCGGCAGCCGGCGTCGTAGAACGCCTTGATCGCCTTCTGATAGGCGATGGCGAGATCGTCGAAGATGGCGTCGCGGTTCGGATAGGCCGATGCCGCGACCGAGCCCGGCTCGAGGCGGAAGTGCATCACCGTCGGCGACGGGATGGTCATCTTCGGCGTGCGGCTGGTGTTCGCCTTCAGGAATTTGAAGTGCTCGATCATCGGGTGGTTCGGCGCGAAGTCGATCTTGCCCTTGACGCGCAGCACCTTCATCTTGGTCTGCATGCCCTGGAACTGGATGCCGTGATCGGAGTCCTCGACCGAAACGCCTTCCAGCATGCCGAAGAAATCATAGTGCCACCAGGCGCGGCGATATTCGCCGTCGGTGATCGACTGAAGACCGATCTCCTCCTGCTTCTTGATGATCTTGACGATCTCGGGATCCTCGATCGCCTTGAGCTGGGCATCCGTGATCTCACCCTTCTCGTGCCTGGCGCGCGCGTCGTGAATGGCTTTGCTGCGCAGGATCGAGCCGACCTGATCGGCGCGGAATGGCGGTTTGGTTCTCTGGGACATAGGCTTCTCCTCCAACAATCGACTTCTGTCGAACAATCGCCGTGGGATTTATCCCCGCCCACGGCGTCAATTCGGGGGTGCCTTAGCACGGTGAGTGGGCAGCGTCAGCGGCGGCGGAACTCTTCTTTGGTCATAGGATGGCGCCGCCGCGGATCAGGACCACGCCCGGTACCAGACTGCGGGTGCCCTGATTGCCGAGCGCCAGTTGCAGATTGCGCTGCGCCAGCCGTGCGTGCTCGCGCATGAGCATTTCGGCGCGCATGCCTTCGCGATCTTCGATGGCGCGCACGACGCAGTGGTGATGATCCTGGGCAATGGTGAGGATGTGGCGCGCCTCGGGGAGCTTGGCCTGCACCATGACGAAACCCGAGGGCGAGGCGAATGGCAGGTTCGAGACGCGCTCGATCTGGCGTTTGACCACCGGGCTGTCGGCGGCCTCCGCCAACAGCGCATGGAAGCGGCCGTTGAGATCGACATATTCGGAGAAGTGATCGACGCTCAGGTCCGGCAACGCGGCGATGTCATCAATCTGCCGCAACACGTTTCTCATATCGCGGATGAGGTCGCCGGGCACGCCGCGCTCGGCGGCAATGCGTGCGGCAAAGCCTTCGACCATGCCGCGCAGGTCGATAGCGTCGTACACGTCACGCTCGGTGAAGGCTTTGATGGCAAAGCCGCCGGATGGGATCGCTTCAAGGAAGCCTTCGTCCTCCAGGCGCACCAGCGCCATTCGGATCGGCGTCCGTGACATGCCGAGGCGATCGACCAGCGACAGCTCCGACACCCGGTCGCCGGGCTTGAGGCCACCGGACAGGATCAGGTCGCGCAGGGCGAGCTGGGCCTTGACGGTCTGGGACGAGGCGCGGTCGGGTTCGGCCATAGGCACCGCTTTGGGGGTGGGCACCGGGTGGGCTCCTTTTTTTCTGCCCAATCCTTGAGGACGCAGGAAGCCATGTTGTATACGAGGAATGGACCAAATGCCAAATCCGGCCTCGTTCAGGGGCTAACTTTGGCAGAAATTTGTGGTTTTAAGCGAGCAATATCGAGCGACTGTATACGGTCCGGACGTTTTCCGGGCTTGGTACCGGGCGACAAGAGCCCGGCCGGCGCTCGCAATCAACGAAGCACAAGCCCGTGGGAGTGAGACGAGATGGCTAAAAATCTGGAAGAGAAGATCAAGGAGAGCGGCGACATCGTATCGATGATGCGGAATTCGCAGATCGGCGCCTATGTCTACCCGGTCGTTGCTCCCGAATTCACCAACTGGCGTGACGAGCAGGGCGCCTGGCGCAACACCTGCGTTCTGTTCGACCAGTCGCACCACATGGTCAACCTGTTCGTCGAAGGTCCGGACACCGTCAAGCTGCTGTCCTATCTGTCGACCAACTCGTTCGCCAACTTCAAAGTCGATCAAGCCAAGCAGTTCGCCCCCGTGACGCCCTACGGTCATGTCATCGGCGACGGCATCCTGTTCTATCTGGCCGAAAACAGCATGGTCTATGTCGGCCGGAACCCAGCCGCCAACTGGATCGAATTCCACGCCAAGACCGGCGGCTACAACGTCAAAACCACCTATGACGACCGCTCGCCGTCGCGCCCGATGGGCAAGCCGGTGACCCGCAGCTTCTATCGCTATCAGATCCAGGGTCCGAAGGCCCAGGACGTCATCAAGAAGCTCAACGGCGGCTCGATGCCGGACATCAAGTTCTTCAAGATGGGCTACATCACCAT
>JAEZEY010000182.1 GCA_023432845.1 Pseudomonadota bacterium | reverse complement strand
CCGAGTCCGAGCGATAGGGGCGGCCGGGGCAGATGACGCGGATCGGCGGCTGCTTCGTCAGCATAGTGCGAACCTGCACCGGTGACGTATGCGTGCGCAGCAGCAGCCGCGAGCCGTCCGGCTTCGGCGGGAAATAGAATGTGTCGTGCATGTCCCGGGCCGGATGGCCTTCCGGGAAATTCAGCTTGGTGAAGTTGTAGTCATCAGTCTCGATATCCGGACCTTCGGCGATCGAGAATCCCATGTCGGCGAAGATCGCAGTGAGCTCATCGATCACCTGGCTGATCGGATGGATGCGGCCGGCCTCGGCCTGCGGTTCGCGCACCGGCAGCGTGACGTCGACGGTCTCGGAAGCGAGGCGGGCATCGAGCGCGGCGGCGGCTAGTTCTTCCTTGCGCGCGGCGATTGCCGCACCAACCTTGTCCTTGAGCCCGTTGATCGCCGGGCCCTTCTCCTTGCGCTCGTCCGGCGTCATGGTGCCGAGCGTTTTCAGCAGCGCCGATACCGAGCCGCTCTTGCCGAGCGCGGAGACGCGGACGGCTTCCAGCGCCGCTTCATCTTTTGCGGCACCGATGGCGGCGAGAAGTTCGGTTTCGAGTTTGGTGATGTCGGACATGAGGACCTCGTGGACCGTCATCGTCCGCGCATAGCCGTTTGGCGAACGGCGTTCCTTCAGAACGCCTAGGGGCGGACGATCCAGTAACCCCTGCCTATCCGAAAATTTGAAAGCTTGTGGTAACTGGGCCCCCCGCTTGCGCGGGGGACGACACCTGTAACGTCTCTTAAGCCGCGGCCTGTGCCGGCAGCGCGGCCTTGGCCTTCTCGACGATCGCCGCAAAGGCCGCCGGTTCGTTGATCGCGAGGTCCGAGAGAACCTTGCGGTCGATGACCAGACCCGACTTGTTGAGGCCGTCGATGAACTTCGAGTAGCTCAGACCGAACGGACGCACAGCGGCGTTGAGGCGCTGGATCCAGAGAGCGCGGAACGTGCGCTTCTTGCGCTTGCGGTCGCGGAACGCGTACTGGCCGGCCTTCTCCACCGCCTGCTTGGCGATGCGGATGGTGTTCTTGCGGCGGCCGTAAAAGCCCTTGGCGGCCTTGTAGACTTTCTTGTGCTTGGCGTGGGCGGTGACGCCACGTTTGACGCGGGCCATGATGAAACTCCTTCAGCTAAATCTGCAAACGTATGAGGGGATGACGATCGAGAAGCGGCTCAGCCGTTCGGCAGCCAGTACTTCTTGATGTTGTCGCCGTCGGTCTTGAACAGCACGGCCGTGCCGCGGTGCTCGCGGATCTGCTTGGTCGTGCGCTTGATCATGCCGTGACGTTTGCCGGACTGCTGGAATTTCACCTTGCCGGTCGCGGTGATTTTGAAGCGCTTTTTGGCGCCCGATTTGGTCTTCAGCTTGGGCATTTTGCTCTCCAGTGGGCCATGCTTGAAGCACAGCCAAAATTCAGCCTGAGGCGAACTGGCCTGAGGCTGGTGCTCGGAATTGAGCGGGTATCGCCGCCACGGCAGCCCTTGTCGGCCGGTCGGCGAGAGCGCGGTGTATGCCAGAGGCCGCGGGGATTATCAACAGGATCGCGGTAATGACCGGCTTTCCGGCGTGGCGGCTGGGCCCGCACGCCGAATGACAGTAAATCCGGCAAAAAATCTCAATTCGCAAGGAAAATCATAGTCTTGCTGAGTTGCGATGCGGGCCTCGATCAGTTATGGTTCCAATACATTCACAATATCGGAGGCTGGGGCGCCGCGGCGCGCATAGAGGAGAGTATTCGTATGAATATATCGATCAATTTTTCTAAGATAAATCAAGCAAAGGTCGATTTTACTGATCTTTATACTTCAAAAGACCCAAGAAATTACTTCAAGTATCTTGGGCAGCTCGACTATATCATCCCGCATTTGGCGCAGCCGATCTTTGCCCAGTTGATCCGGGCGCGGCAGGAGACGCAGTCGGAGCCGGTTACGGTGCTCGACGTCGGCTGCTCCTACGCCATCAACGGCGCGCTGATGAAATTCGCCATCGACTACGAGGCGCTGCGCCAGCGCTACACCGCGCCGGCCCTGCAGGGGTTGAGCAGCGCCGAGATGCTCGAGCACGACCGGCACTTCTACCAATCCTGGCCGCGAAACCGGGGCGTCCGGGTCATCGGTCTCGATGTCTCGGAAAACGCGGTCCGCTATGCCGAGGATGCCGGCATCCTCGATCACGGCCTGGCCATCGATCTGGAAAGCCGCGATCCGACTGCGGCGGAGGCGGCGATTCTGGAAAAGGTCGACCTCATCGTCTCGACCGGCTGCGTCGGCTACGTGACGTCCAAGACCTTCCAGCGCATCGCCAAGGTGGCGCGCAAGGGCCGCGAGGCCTGGGCCGCCAATTTCGTGCTGCGCATGTTCCCGTTCGACGACATCGACCGGACGCTCGCGGCGCAGGGCCTGATCACCGAGCGCTATGAAGGCGCCACCTTCGTGCAGCGCCGCTTCGCCGACCGCGACGAGATGGAAAAGGCGATCGCGGCCGTCGAGGCGCGGGGCCTCGATACCGACGGCTTCGAAACCGAGGGTCTGTATCACTCCAACCTGTTCGTCTCCCGTCCGCCGCAGGAAGCCGAAAGACGGCCGATCCAGGAATTGGTGACGGTGGTCAGCGGCGCCAACAAGCTGTGGTCGGTCGGCACCAATGTGCTCGGCAGCTACGGCCAGGAGGTGCGTCAGGCGGCACGAGCGCGTCGGGCGTAAGCAGCCCCGGAGAACCATTCGGGGGTGCTGCGTTGCCAGCCGGGTTGGCTCCAGCGCAGCACGCTACCGCATGGTCGCGGTCCTCGCAGTGTAGAGTAGCCCCGACTCCGGAGGACGGCCACACCGTGACGCGCCCGATCAAGTTAGCTGGTTTTATATTGGCTCTGACGGTCGTTGCGGCCGTACCCGCGCAAGCGGCGCCGCATGACGGACGATGGTCGGTTCTGGTCATCACCGACAAGGGCGATTGCGATCAGGCCTACCGTTATGAGGTTTCTGTCGATCGCGGCAAGGTCAGCTATGCCGGCCGGGAGCAGGTCCAGTTCTCGGGTACGGTCGCTTCGAGCGGCGCCGTGAAGGTGAACATCCGCCTCGGCGAACAGGGTGCGACGGGCTCGGGCAAACTGTCCGGCAACAATGGCACGGGCACCTGGCGAGGCACCGGCAGCCGCGGCAGTTGCGCCGGACGTTGGGAAGCGGAAAAGCGGTAGTTCCGCCTCATCCTGAGGAGCGCCGCCAAGCGGCGCGTCTCGAAGGATGGGCGGCCCATGGTTCGAGACGCATCGCTGCGCGATGCTCCTCACCATGAGGCCGATCAAAGCGCAAAACGCGCCGGTTTTGCCGGCGCGTTTACAGTTTCAGATCAAGGACCGTTGAATTAACGCGGCGCCAGCAGCATCACCATCTGGCGGCCTTCGAAGCGCGGTTCCGACTCGACCTTGCAAATCTTATCGGTGTCTTCCTTCACCCGCTGCAGAAGCTTGTAGCCAAGCTCCTGGTGCGCCATTTCGCGGCCGCGGAAACGCAAAGTGATCTTCACCTTGTCGCCTTCCTCGAAGAACCGCTGCATCGAGCGCATCTTCACCTGGTAGTCATGATCGTCGATCATCGGGCGGAGCTTGATCTCCTTGATCTCGACGACCTTCTGCTTCTTGCGGGCTTCCGCCGCCTTCTTCTGCGCCTGGAATTTGTACTTGCCGTAATCCAGGATCTTGGCGACGGGAGGCGTGGAGTTCGGGGCGATCTCGACGAGATCAAGCCCGGCCGCCTGGGCCAGCCCAATGGCGGTTTCGGTGGCGACGACACCTTTGTTTTCACCGGTGGCATCGATCAGCTGCACCTCGCGGGAGCGGATCTCTTCATTGACGCGCGGACCATCCTTAGGGGCGGGCATCGCGGCTTTCATCGGACGACGAATGGGTACTCTCCTCTGCTGTTGAAACAATGGGCGACTATAGCATCAGGCTCTTTTCGAGTCCAAAAAGGGCCGAGCCGCCGTCGTTTAAAGATCGGTATAAAGGCGCGATAAGTCAACGCGGTTCCCGCCGGGTTTTTTGCCGCCCCGAGGGGGCAGGCAGGCTCCCGGGAGGGGCGGCCGGCTGCCTGGCTTCGTACCCGGTACGTCCGGGCGTCGGGCCGGCGGCCAAGTCCATGGGGCGCGGTTTTTGCCCCCGACCGTCAGCGGTCGCGCGCCAGCAGCGATGTATAGACACCGCGGATGGCCTCGGCGACGCTCGAAGGCGAGAACATGAATTCGGCGAACTGCCGCGCGCGGGCGCCGAGCGCTTCGGCGGTGGTGGCGTCGAGCGCCAGCGCCGCGAGGGTGGCGCGCGCCAGTTCGTTGGCATTGCCCGGCCGCACGATCCAGCCGGTACGCAAATCCTCGCGCATGCGCGGCGGCGCCAGCACGTTCTCCGGCAGTGCGCCGACCGTCGTGGTCACGACCGGGCGGCCCATCGCCTGAGCCTCGGCGGCGGCGCGGCCGGTGAGCGGCGCTTCCAGCGACGGCACGACGACGACATCGGCGGCGGCGAGCGCGGTCGGCATGTCCAGGCAATGGCCGACGATGCGCAGCAAGGTATCGACGCCATGCTCGCGCGCACGCTTGATCAGCGCATGACGATAAGCGGGGTTGGCGCGGTCGTCGCCGGCAAAGACGAAGGCGACGTTGCGGCTGCCATTCGAAACCATCAGCCGCGCCGCCTCGACCATCACCATCTGCCCGTTCCACGGCGCGACGCGGCCCGATACCAGCACGACTCGCATGTGCGGCAGCACGCCCCAGGCGCGGCGCATTGCGGCGATGCGATCGACATTGACCAGCGCTGGCGAGAATCGCTCGGTGTCGACCGCACGCGGGATCACCGTGATGCGCTCGGCCGGAATGCGGTAGCGCTCGATCATGGCGCGCGAGACGTAGCTCGACGGCGCGATGACGCGATCGCCGAGCGCCAGCGGCCGCCGCAGGAAAGTCTGCAGCGAAGAATTGGCCGGCAGCCGGTCGGGGAACGATGTCACCGTGTACACCGGCTGGCGCGCGGTGGCGGCCAGCGCGCTGCGCGCGGCGGCCGCGCAATGCGCGTGTATGATGTCGATGCGTTCGCCGGCGATGAGTTGCTGCAGATGCCGCGTATTGCCGGTCACGCGCAGCGGATTGATGGTGTCGGTCGTCATCGGCAGCCACTCGCCGCCGAAAGCGCGCAATTCGCCGACCAATGGGCCGTCGCCGCCGGCGATGATGGCGCGGGCGCCGGCTTTCAGCAGCGTCAGCGCGATCTCGACCGCGGCCTGGCCGACGGCGTCGTCGCCGAGCGACGGGACCATTTGCAGGATGGTGGCGCCGGCAAGCGAGCGCGGCCGATCCTGCCGCGGTTGCGGAATGGCGTGCAGCCCCTTGCTTTGCGGGGCCGGTTGCGGCGAAAACTGAATGGCCAAGCGGTCTCTCACCCTCAACCGGTCTGTTCGCCCTCAACGAGAATCATGAGCGAAATCCCAGTCACGAATCTGGCGGTCGAATCGCCTCACAGGACCATTGCCGTGCGCGCGCGCGAGGGCAAGAGCCAAGGTCAAGACAAGCCGGGCCTGGTCTGGCTCGGCGGCTTCAAGTCCGACATGAAGGGCACCAAGGCGGTCGCATTGGATGCCTGGGCGGAGGCCGAGGGCCGCGCCTGTCTGCGCTTCGATTATTCAGGCCACGGCGAATCGGGCGGCCGCTTCGAGGACGGAACCATCGGGCAATGGCTGGAGGACAGCCTCGCGGTGGTGACGCGGTTCGCCAAGGGGCCGCAAGTGCTGATCGGCTCGTCGATGGGCGGCTGGATCGCGCTTTTGCTGGCGGCGCGATTGCGGGCGTTGAAAGCACCCGCGCCGCAATTGGCGGGCATGGTGCTGATCGCGCCGGCGGTGGATTTCACCGAGGCGCTGATGTGGAAGGCATTCAGCGACGACATCAAGCGCGAGATCGAGACCAAAGGCTTCTGGACGCGGCCGTCGGAATACGATCCGGTCGGCTATCCGATCACCAGGGCGCTGATCGAGGATGGCCGCAAGCATCTGATGATGGGCGGCATGATCGAGCCGGGTTGCCCAGTGCATATTCTTCAAGGCGTGCAGGACCTCGACGTGCCGTGGCGCCATGCCGTCGAACTGGTGTCGCGCATTGCGCGCGAGGATGTGGTGCTGACCTTGATCAAGGACGGCGATCATCGTCTGTCGCGGCCGGAGGATCTGGAGCGGTTGATCGCGGCGGTGAAGGAATTCTAGTGCGATGCCGTCATTCCCCGCGAAAGCGGGGAATCCAGTACCCTCTGAAGCAACGCTTCAATCTCAAAACTTGCGATCTACTGGATCACCCGCTTTCGCGGGTGATGACAGTCAAGAGAATGCGGCCGACCATTCATCTTGAACCGTAGCATCCTCATCATCGCGCCGCATCGCCTTCAGCTCATCCTGCGTCTTCAATCGCGACAGCGCCCACACCGCCGCGCCGCGCACCAAAGGCGAGGCATCGCCGAGCAATCGTTCGGCCTCCGGCGCCAGCGACGCATCTCCGGAATTGCCGATGGCATAGAGCACATTGCGTATGAAGCGGTCGCGGCCGGTGCGTTTGATCGACGTCTTCGTGAACAAAGCGCGGAATTGCGCGTCGTCGAGGCGGGCGAGATCGGCCAGTTTCGGCGCGCGCAATGTGTCACGCGCGGCGAGCTTGGCCTCGCGCCCGGCCTGCGCGAACTTGTTCCATGGGCAAACGGCGAGGCAATCGTCGCAGCCATAGATGCGGTTGCCCATCAGCGGACGCAACTCGTGCGGGATCGGGCCCTTGTGCTCGATGGTGAGATAGGAAATGCAACGCCGCGCATCGAGCCGATAAGGCTCGGGGAAGGCTGCGGTCGGGCAGGCGTCGAGACAGGCGCGGCACGAGCCGCAACTGTCAGACACGGCGTCGTCGGCCGGCAGTTCGAGCGTGGTGAAAATCGCGCCAAGAAACAGCCACGACCCATAGTCGCGCGACACCAAATTTGTATGCTTGCCCTGCCAGCCGAGCCCGGCCTTGGCGGCGAGCGGCTTCTCCATCACCGCTGCGGTGTCGACGAACACTTTGACGTCGCCGCCGGCGTTGGCGACCAGCCAGCGCGCGATCTCTTTCAATCGCGCCTTGACCAGGTCGTGATAGTCGTCGCCCTTCGCATAGACCGAAATCGCGGCGCGGTCGCGCTGCTGCAAGATGTCGAGCGGGTCCCAGTCCGGTCCGTAGTTCATGCCGAGCATGATGACGGAGCGCACGTCCGGCCACAGCGCCTGCGGCGAGCCGCGTCGCTCGGCGGTCGTCTCCAGCCACGCCATGTCGCCATGTGCGCCGTCGGCGAGGAAGCGCTCGAGCCGCGCTTTGGCTTCCGGTACCGCATCGGGCCGTGTGATGCCGGCGACGTCGAAGCCGCGTTCGCGCGCGCGTTCGATCAGGGCGGCCTTGATGTCCGCAGGATGTGTCAGAAGTCCAGGTCGGCGTAGTGTTTGGCCGGAGGAATGCCGGCCAGCGTCTCCGCCAGCAGCGGACGGAACGACGGGCGCGATTTCACCCGCGCGTACCAGACCTTCGCTGCCTCGTCTTCGTTCCACGGTACGTCGCCCAGATAATCGACGGATGACAAATGCGCCGCCGCCGCCAGATCGGCGAGGCTCAGGCGGTCGCCGGCGAGCCAATTTCGCGAGCGCGCCAGCCAAGCAATATAGGCCAGATGATAGCGGATATTGTGGCGCGCGGCGCGCAAGGCCGCGGTGTCCGGCGGACCGCCGCCCTGCTCGAGCGTCATGTGGCGCTTGAACACGCGCTCGGTCACCAGAGGCCCCGAGACCTCGGCATGGAATTTGTCGTTGAACCAGGAAGCCAGCCGCCGCACCTCGACCCGTTCGCGCGGCTCGGGCGGTAACAAATCGTTAACCGCGTCGGCGGGCGACATCGTTTCCTCGATGAACTCGGCGATGATGGCGGCGCCCGGCACCGGCGGAATGCCATCGGTGATCAGCACCGGAATGGTGCCGGCCGGATTGAGCACCAGGAATTCCTCGCGCCGCTCCCAGAACCGCTCCTCCACCAGACGCACGTCGATGTCATATTCGGCGAGCATCAGGCGGACAAAGCGGGAGAGCGGGCAGAGCGGTTGGTGCAGCAGGGTCAACATGAAAGGGCCTGGGCAGGCGAATCGAATATGGCGGCAGGGTCGCTAGGCGCAGTCCGAACAAATCGGACCACTGCTCTATATAACGAAACTCCTCCGCGCAAATTGGGCGTAAAGAATGGCGTGCGCCATCCTTTTTCCAATTGCCTCTGCGCCGGCTTTTGCGCCAAAAGCGCGGGCGTGCGTTACCCGTCGTCCTGCCCGCGCGTACCCAGCCTCCGGAGCGATGCCTCATGTCCCTCGACGCAGCGAGCGGTCTGCTGTCCGGCCCCACTCTCGATCTTATCAAGGCCGCCATCCTCGGCATGGTCGAGGGCCTCACCGAATTCCTGCCGGTGTCGTCGACCGGCCACCTGCTGCTGATGGAAAAGGTTATCGGCTGGGGCGACGACGCCTTCGGCAAGTCGTTCGTCATTCTCATCCAGCTCGGCGCCATCCTCGCTTTGCTGACAATCTACTTCGGCCGCCTCTGGTCGCTGGCGACCAACATGTTCACGCGCTGGGAAGCAACGCGCTTCGTCGTCGGTGTGCTGCTCGCGTTTCTGCCCGCGGCGGTGATCGGCGCGCTGTTCGGCAGCTATATCAAGGCGTATCTGTTCGACGTGCGCGTCGTCTGCATCACGCTCATCCTCGGCGGCTTCGTCTTGCTGATCGTTGACCGCATGAATCTGCAGCCGCGTCATCATGAGGCGACCGAGTTCTCGCTGCCGATGTATCTCGGCATCGGCGTCTGCCAGTGCCTCGCCATGATTCCCGGCGTGTCGCGCTCGGGCTCGACCATCGTCGCCGCCATGCTGTTCGGCGCCGACCGCCGCGCTGCGGCCGAATTCTCGTTCTGGCTGGCCATGCCGACCATGGTCGGCGCTTTCGCCTACGAGGCCTATAAGAGCCGCGCCGACCTCACCGCCGACCACGTCACGGCCATTGCCGTCGGCTTTGTCTTCGCTTTCATCTTCGGCGTGATCGCGGTGAAGGGCCTGCTGAGCTACGTAAAGCGCCACACCTTCGCGCTGTTCGCTTGGTGGCGTATCCTGCTCGGCACTGTCGGCATCTTCGCGATTTATCTTGCGTAGTTAGACGTTGCGCCGCTTGTCGCCGTAAGCGTCGTACAGAATATCACTGGTGATCTCGCCGATGTTCTTGACGCCGGTCAGCGACATGGCGACGCGAAGTTCCTCGCGCATGAGGTCGAGCGTTTTGGTGACGCCGGCTTCGCCCATCGCGGCAAGGCCGTAAAGATAGGCGCGGCCGATCAGGCAGCCTTTGGCGCCGAGCGCCAGCGCCTTGAGCACGTCCTGGCCGCTGCGGATGCCGCCATCCATCAGAACTTCGAGCCGATCGCCGACCGCCTCGGCGATGCGCGGCAATACCGTGACCGTGCCGGGCGTGCCGTCGAGCTGGCGGCCGCCGTGGTTCGATACAACAACGGCATCCGCGCCTTCATTGGCCGCGATCTTCGCATCCTCCGGATCGAGCACGCCCTTGATGACCAGCTTGCCGGGCCAGCGTTTGCGGATCCAGCCGAGATCCTTCCACGACAGCGAACGATCGAAATTGTCGCCGCCCCAACGCCCGGCGGCCCAGATGTTGCCCTTCTGACCCAGGTAGTAGTCGACATTGCCGAACGATTTGCGCTTGCCCATCAGCACACCGGCGAGCCAGCCCGGCTTGGTCATGACGTCGAGGGCGTTGCGAGCGGTGAGGCGTGGCGGCACGGTGAGGCCGTTCTTGAGGTCGCAGTGGCGCTGGCCGCGCATCGGCAGATCCACGGTCACGAACAATGCGCTGCAGCCGGCGGCCTTGGCGCGATCGATGACCTGCTCGTTGAATCCGGAATCCTTGAACACATAAAGCTGGAACCAAAAAGGTGCCTTGATCGCCGAGCGCACATCCTCGATCGAACAGATCGACATCGTGGACAATGTGAAGCGGATGCCGGCGGTCTCGGCGGCGCGCGCCGCGAGCATCTCGCCATTGCCGTGCATCAACCCGGTAAGGCCGGTCGGCGCGATCGCGATCGGCATCGATACGTTCTCGCCGAGCATGGTGGTGGTCAGATCGCGCGTCTCCGCGTCGATCATCACGCGCTGACGAAATCGGATGGCGTTGAGGTCGTTGCGGTTGTTGGCGAGCGAAAGCTGGTCGTAGGAACCGTGGTCGATGTATTCGAAGATCGCCTTGGGCACCTTGCGCCTGGCAAGCTGGCGCAAGTCTTCGACATTCGTGATGACCGGCATTTCACTCCCCGTATGGTGTCGCGTCACGATCCCTTGCCGGCTCTGCGTCCGGCTTGTTGAACGGGATCGCGCCAGAAGGTCAGGCTGTCGTGTGGCTCCTGAACTGGCCGGTCTTGCGGAAGCGCCACAGATAGGACGGCACGATCGCCTCGATCGGCTCCGGCATGATGCCAATGCCGGGCAGCGTGCGCTTCTCGGCGATCGCGGCGTCGGAAACGATGTTGTCGGTGCGCAGCATATCGACCTGGCCGGGAGTCAGCGTCAGCGGCGACGGCGCGAACTGCAGGAACTGCGCGTTGATCTTGGCGGCGAAGAACGGTAGCGGCACCAGCAGGCGCCGGCGCCCGATGGTGGTCAGGATGTACTGCATCAGTTCCTTGAACGTGTAGACGTTCGGGCCGCCGAGCTCATAGGTGGCGCCGGCCGCGAGACCGCCATCGACAGCATCGGCGATGGCGGCGGCGACGTCGCCGACGAAGACCGGCTGGAATTTCGTCGTGCCGCCGCCGATCAGCGGCAGGACGGGCGAATACCGCGCCATGTCGGCGAAGCGGTTGAAGAACTGGTCCTCGG
>JAEZEY010000179.1 GCA_023432845.1 Pseudomonadota bacterium | reverse complement strand
TTTGGGGGTTTCCGCCCGGGGGGGTGCGCGGCGCCTTCCCGCCGCGCCACGAGGTCGAATGGATTGATGTGAATGCCGACGAGTCCACCGTCCGCCGCATTCTTCACGACACCCGCCACGCTCTGCTACCGGCCGGCGAAAGCATCGACGACATCCACGGCGTCGTGCGACTGCGCGATTTGCTGCAGGCCGCACTCGCCGGCGAGGATTTGTCGGTGCGCCGGTTCGTCCAGACTGCGCCGGCCATCATCGACACCATGGATTCGCTCGACGTGCTGCCGGTGTTGCGCGACGCCGCAATCCCGCTGGCGCTGGTGCATGATGAATACGGCAACTTCGAAGGCATCGTCACGCCGGCCAATCTGACGGAGGTCATTATCGGCGCCGGCAAGGCCTCGCATCAGGAACCGTCCGCCGTACGCCTCGGGCCCGACCGCTGGTCGCTCGCCGGTTCGCTCGCCGTCGACGAGATGGCCGACCTGCTCTCCATCGCCCTGCCGCGCGACCGCGGCTATCAGACCGCGGCGGGTTTTCTGCTGGCCCAGTTCCAGGCCATTCCTGAAATCGGCGACAACATCGCCGTCCATGGCTGGCGCTTCGAGGTCGCCGACCGCGATGGCCGCCGCATCGACCGCATCATGGCTACACGTGTCGTTACGGCAAACCGGCGTCTAAAACTCTGAATGATCGTCGGCGCTCAAGGCTGCGACACTTCATTGCCGCAGTTGCGGGCCAGCTTGCGGCGATGCTGGCCTTGCAATTCGTCGCTCTGTTCCTGACCGCATTCGCCCTGGTACCGGGCGGCTCGCATGCGGCATCGCTTCTGACCAAGCTTCACATGACTCAGGAGGCCTATTTCACGGCGCAGACGGTCTATAACGGCTGGGCGCTGTTCGGCATTGCCTCGGTCGGCGCGCTTGCCGCCAATGCGGTGCTCGCCTTTGCGCTGAGACGGCAGACGGTGCCGTTCCGGCTGATGCTGCTCGCGGTGCTCTGCCTCGCCGGCGGACTGGCAATCTTCTTTGCTGTCACCTATCCGGCCAACATCGCCACTGCGAACTGGACCGTGGCGCCGGCCGACTGGCAGGCGCTGCGCTGGCAATGGGAGATGTCGCACGCCGCCAATGCGGCGCTGACGCTGGCCGGCTTCTGCGCGTTGTGCCTGGCGATACTCACGACCTCGCGCGACTGACGCGCGGTCGCAACGCCCCGGATCAGAACGGAATCTCGTCGTCCATGTCGTTGCCGCGGCCTCCGCCACCGGCCATGGCCGGCTGCCGGCGTTGACCGCCGCCGCTAAATCCCCCGCTGGCGCCACTGGAGCCGAAGTCGTCATTGCTGCCGAAGTCGCCGCCACTCGAGCCGCCGCCACCGCGGCTGTCGAGCATGGTCAGCACCGAATTGAAGCCCTGCAGCACGACCTCGGTCGAGTAGCGGTCCTGACCGTCCTTGTCCTGCCACTTGCGGGTCTGCAGTGCGCCTTCGAGGTAAACCTTGGCGCCCTTCTTCAGATACTGCTCGATGACCTTGCACAGGCCTTCGTTAAACACGACGACGCGGTGCCACTCGGTCTTTTCCTTGCGCTCGCCGGTGTTCTTGTCGCGCCACGTGTCCGATGTCGCGATGCGCAGATTGGCGACCGGACGGCCGTCCTGCGTGCGGCGAATTTCCGGGTCAGCGCCCAGATTGCCGACCAAAATCACTTTGTTGACGCTACCCGCCATGATGCTCTCCGCCTGGCTGACCGATCTGCCGACAAAAGCCGAACCGAACGTTCTTGAACTCAATCTTGCGCCACAGCCGACCCTATACGGCTTGGACGCAACGCAACCGGTTGCCGCTTCCCTTCAAAGGGACCGCTCGCCGCGCGGCGTCCCTGCCAACTCACCCTACGGCGCGGCACGGGAGGCGTCTCACCTCGCCGCCCTTAATCCACAACGGATCATGGCCGCGGGATAAGTCTCGCGGGCACGCTGCCGCACTCGTCGCAACTTTGTTCGCTTTTTGTTCTAGTCATTCACTCCGCGATTGTCAAACGGGCCGCCGCGAATCGTCATAGCCACCTGGGCTTTTTGGCAACCTGCAACTTATAGATGCGAATCATCCACAGGCACGTTATGATGTGCTTATTCCCTTCAGTGTCGTGTCGAGTCCTCGTCTTGGGTTTTTCGTCCGAAAAACAGGAGGATCGCGATGACGCGTCTCGTCCGCATCGTTTCGTTGTGGCTAATCGCGCTGGCGATGACGGCACCGTCATTCGCCGCCGATCTCCGTCGCCCCATCTATAAGGCGCCACCCCTGCCCGCTTACGTGCCGTACAACTGGAACGGCATCTATGTCGGCGCCAACGGCGGCTACGGCTGGGGCAAGGCTCACGTCACCAACGCGCTGGCCGACTTCACCACCAATTCGCAATACGGTTGGCTCGCCGGCGTCACGCTCGGCTACAACATGCAAACCGGCGTCTGGGTCTGGGGCCTCGAAGGCGACATCGACTACGCCTTCATCAAGGGCAACGCCTCGAACGCTGCAACCTGCGGCGCCAGCAGCTGCGAAGTGAAGAATACCTGGGTCGCCACGGCCCGCGGCCGGGTCGGCTACGCAATGGACCGCTGGATGCCCTATGTCACCGGTGGCGCGGCCTTCTCCGGGGCCAAGATGACGACGGCCACCGGGAGCAATACGAAGTCCACCGCCGGCTGGACTGTCGGTGGCGGCATTGAGTACGGCATCAGCCGGGATTGGTCAGTGAAGGCGGAATACCTCTACGCCGATCTCGGCAAGGCGACCTGCGACGCCGGCGTCTGCGGTGTCGAGACCACCTTCAGGCCGAGGATCAATATGGTGCGTGCCGGTGTGAACGTGCGTTTCTGACGTAGAACCTCCGCGTGTACTCCTCATGGC
>JAEZEY010000100.1 GCA_023432845.1 Pseudomonadota bacterium | reverse complement strand
GCCGTACAGATGCCGGCCGCGGTCGTGATCTGGATCGCGCTGCGGTGCAGCGTGCCGATCCGGCGGCCGAAAATCTGCCTTGTGTAGGTTTCCTGTATCAGGCGTCCCGCCTTGTGGCCGGTGACGGTTACGTAGATCACGATCACATCCTGCAGCGTGGCGGGAATGGCCGTCTCGAGGATTTCCTTCAGCAGATCGCGGCGGTCACGCAGCTTCAAATCCTGCAGCAACAGCTTCATCGCAGCCGCGTGGCCGGGGTAACGGATGGTGCGGTAGTTCAGGTTCTGCACGCGACCGCCATAGGTCTCGCACAGCGTGCCCAGCCCACCTGACGTGTTGAACGCCTCGTAGGTGACGCCGTCGACGATGATCTGCTCGATCTCCTGCAGTGGCGGCACCTCGGCCGCGCTGCCGTTGACGATCGCCTCGCAGGGCTCGCAGCATTCGTTGATCATGCCGTCGGTGCTCCAGGTCAGGTTGTAGCCGAGAGCGTTGTTGGGATAGCGCGGCAGAGCGCCCACCCGCAGGTTGATCGCGTCGAGCGTGTCGAAGCCCTTGGCCATGTCATGAGCGACGATGGAGATGAAACCGGGCGCAAGGCCGCATTGCGGCATGAACGCATTGGCCGAGCCGGCGGCAAGCGCCTTCACGGCGCGCGTGCTGGCGACGTCTTCGGTCAGGTCGAAATAGTGGACGCCGGCGCTTGCCGCCGCCTGCGCGATCGAAACCGTAAGCTGGTAGGGAGCAGCGCTCAGCACTGCGTATTTGCCGTCGAGCAGGGCAGCGAGCGCTTGCTCGTCGCGCACGTCGATGACCGCCGTCTTGACCCGCGCACAGACCTGCAGCGCCGCGATCTGCGCCTCGCCCATGTCGACGACGGTAACGTCATAATCGCCGGTCAACGCCAGCATGTCCGCGATGGTGGAACCGACCTTGCCGGCTCCGATGACGACGATCTGCTTCATCAAGAAAACTCCCTCTGCTTCGACACCAAGGTGCCGGAGGGGACCGCCGGGACAAAGCGCAGGAATGTCGGTTGGCGAGCCTGTTTCCGGCGATCTGCCGGACGAACCGTCACAATGCGGAATGAAGCTCGAAGACGTGGTGGTGAATATGCCCGTCGAACATCGCCATCAGCTCGCCGGTCAAGGCCCTGCTTTCGAATCGCACCGGCGCCTGAAGTGCTGCGCCAAGCGCCTCTTCGCTTTCGAAGGTCATCGCCAGCGATAGCGCGAAGGGCGGGGCGCCTTCGTCACGCGCTTCCGCAAAGAGTACCCGCACGTCGAGCGCGTCGGGAAAGAGCCGCCAGAGCGGCATCAGCCGCTCTTCCACGAAAGCGCGGAACTCCGCCTCGCGGCCGGCATGGATCGTTCCCTCGAAGAAGGCCTGGCGGACAATCATGAACGGTGGCCTTCAGCCGTGAGCGATCTGCCCGAGGAAGGTGCGCGTGCGCTCCTGCTTCGGATTCGAGAAGAACTCTTCGGGCTCCGCAACCTCCACGATCTCGCCCTGGTCCATGAAGATGACCCGGTCGGCGACCTTGCGCGCGAAACCCATCTCGTGGGTCACGACCATCATCGTCATGCCTTCGGTGGCGAGATCGATCATCGTGTCGAGCACTTCCTTGACCATTTCCGGGTCGAGTGCGGAGGTCGGCTCGTCGAACAGCATGATCTTCGGATTCATGCACAAGGCGCGGGCGATGGCGACGCGCTGCTGCTGACCGCCTGACAACTGACCGGGATACTTGTGGGCCTGCTCAGGGATCTTCACGCGGCTGAGATAGTGCATGGCGATCTCTTCCGCCTCGCGCTTGGGCATCTTGCGCACCCAGATCGGCGCCAGCGTGCAGTTCTCGAGAATGGTCAGATGCGGAAACAGATTGAAGTGCTGGAACACCATGCCGACTTCACGGCGGACCTCGTCGATCTTCTTCAAATCCTCAGTGAGTTCGATGCCGTCGACAATGATCTGTCCCTTCTGGTGCTCCTCCAGATGGTTGATGCAGCGGATCATGGTCGACTTGCCCGAACCAGACGGCCCGCAGATGACAATGCGCTCGCCGCCCTTGACCCGCAGGTTGATGTCGCGCAGCACATGAAAATCGCCGTACCACTTGTTCATGCCGACGATCTCGACGGCAATCGGATTCGTCAATTGCGTCGGCTTGATCTTGAGCGTGGTCTCCGCCATCACGGCACCTCTTTGACAGTCCAGTTCGTCGTTTCCGGTTCGCAGCAACGGCCGCACGGCCGCTACGCCTCCGATCGTCAGCGTCTCTCCGCCTTAGCCAGGCGCTTTTCGGTCGCCTGCGCATAGCGCGACATGCCGTAGCAGCAGATCAGATAGAAGACCGCCGCCACCACATAACCGGTCGGCGACGTGGACGGCGCCGCCCATTTCGGATCGATGCGCGACACCTCGACGGTGCGCAACAGGTCGAAGATACCGACGATGAACACCAGAGTCGTATCCTTGAACAGGCCGATATAGGTGTTCACGATGTTCGGGATGGTGATCTTGAGCGCCTGCGGCAGAATGATCAGCCGCATCATCTGCCAGTAACCAAGGCCAACCGCCTGCGCGCCCTCGTACTGACCCTTCGGGATCGCGGCGAGACCGGCGCGTACCACCTCGGCCATGTACGCGGAGGCAAACATGGCGATGCCGATCAAGGCGCGCAGCAGCTTGTCGGGCGAGAGGTTCTCCGGCACGAACAGTGGCAGCATCACGCTCGCCATGAACAGCACGGTGACGAGCGGCACACCACGAACGAACTCGATGAACATCACCGAAAACAATTTGACCGCCGGCATCTTTGACTGACGGCCAAGCGCCAGCAGGATGCCGATCGGCAGCGAGAACACGATGCCGACCGCGGACACGACGATGGTGACCAGCACGCCACCCCACAGCACGGTGTCGACATTGGGCAGCCCGATCAGCGGCCAGCCGCTCAGCAGGATGTAGGAGCACAGCGGCGTAACGATGAAGGCATAGAAGAGACCGAGATCGCGGCGCGGCGCGTTGAGCCACAGCAGCCAGACGATCGCGACCGCCAACATCACGAAGAAGACATCGACGCGCCAGCGCTCAGGGATCGGATAGGAGCCGTAGATGAAATACGGCAGACGCTCGAAGGCAAAGGGCCAGCAGGCCCCCACGACCGGCCGCTCGGCCGTGATCAGACAGGCTTCACGGTCGACGCCCGACCAGACGGCGTCGAACACCAGGAACCGCAACATGTCCGGGATGATCCACGCCAGGAACAATACGATGAGGATCGTCAGCGCGATGTTGAACGGCGTCGAGAACAGGTTCTCGCGCAACCAGCCAACCGGCCCGGACATCGAGGATGGCGGCGGCAGCGGCTGCAGCGTGTCCTTCCGCACGAAGTTGATCTGGGCAACGGCGAGATCGCCTTCGGACATCGTCATGACACGGCCCTCACCGTTCCACCAGCTTCATGCGGCTGTTGTAGATATTCATCAGGAACGACGTCGTCAGACTGATGGTGAGATAGACCGCCATGGTAATGGCGACGACCTCCACCGCCTGACCGGTCTGGTTGAGAACGGTCCCGGTGAACACCTGCACCAGGTCCGGATAGCCGATCGCAACCGCCAGCGAGGAGTTCTTGGTCAGGTTGAGATACTGGCTGGTCAGCGGCGGAATGATCACGCGCATGGCCTGTGGCACGACGATGAGCCGGAGCGTCGGCCCCGGCTTCATGCCCAACGAATAGGCCGCCTCGGTCTGGCCGTGAGACACCGCGAGGATGCCGGCGCGCACCACCTCGGCGATGAAGGCCGAGGTGTAGATCGACAGGCCATACAGCAGCGCGGCGAACTCCGGCACCACTTCAATGCCACCGGCGATGTTGAAGCGGCCCGCCGCGGGGAAGTCAAAGCTGAGCGGCATACCGGCAATCAGGAACACGACGAACGGCAAGCCGATGATAAGGCCGAGCGATGTGAGAAAGACCGGCGCCTGCTGACCAGTCTTTTCCTGGCGCTTGCGGGCCCAGATGTGAAAGACGATCGAGCCGACGATGCCGAGGAAGAAGACGATTTCGACAAAGCCGAAGCCGGCATGAGTCTGCGGCGCCGGCAGGAACAAGCCGCGGTTGTTGAGGAAGATGCCGCCGGGAATTCTCACACTCTCGCGCAGATCCGGCAGCGCCTTGAGCACGGCGTTATACCAGAAGAGCAGTTGCAGCAGCAGCGGCAGATTGCGAATGAGTTCGACATAGGCGGTGGCCGTCTTATTGACGAGCCAGTTCTTCGACAGCCGCGCAATGCCGACGATGAAGCCGAGGATGGTCGCAAAAACAATGCCGAGGCCAGCGACCAGCAGCGTATTGAGCAGGCCGACCCAGAACGCGCGACCATAGGTCGATGTATTGGAATAGGAGATCAGTGTCTGGCTGATGTCGAAGCCGGCGGTGTTGTCCCAGAAGCCGAATCCGGAAGCGATGCGCGCGCGTTGCAGGTTCTCCACCGCATTCGAGGCGGCGCCGTAAACCAGCCCGGCGACGATCAGGCACAGAGCAACCTGATAGACAATGCTCCGTACCTTAGGGTCGTTGTAGAAAGGCACGCGCGCGGGGGGTGACCCCACTCTCAAGTCAGTCGACATCTACCCCTCATCCGGACG
>JAEZEY010000092.1 GCA_023432845.1 Pseudomonadota bacterium | reverse complement strand
GCGAGACGGCCGCACGCACTTAACCGATGAGCGAAACCGGGTCGGTCAACGGCATCCCTCGGCTGCTGTTGCGGGCCGAAGGCGCAGCGTTGCTTGGCGTCGCCGCCCTGCTCTATGCGCGGACCGGAGAATCCTGGTGGCTGTTTGCTGTACTGTTTCTCGCGCCCGATCTGAGCTTCCTCGGCTATCTCGGTGGACCGAAGGCCGGCGCCATTGTCTATAACTGCGCGCACACGCTGCTCGCCCCGGCGGCGCTTGGCGTTGCCGGCCTGTTGCTGGCGAATGCGTTGTTGATCGCGCTGGCGCTGATCTGGGCCGCGCATATCGGCTTCGACCGCATGCTCGGCTACGGGTTGAAATACGCGGCCGGTTTTGGCTTCACGCATCTCGGGCGGATCGGGCGCCGCGCCGACGGGCATTGAGGCCGACACCCCTTGTAGCCCGCATGGAGCGAAGCGGAATGCGGGGACGATGTTCCCGGATTTCGCTACGCTTCATCCGGGCTACGAGCCTGCGGTGCCGCCGTCATCTTCCTGTTGAACACATAAAGCGCGTAGGCGACGAGCAGCATCAAGACGCCGCCGAGCAGCACCGACATCGGCGTGGCGCCCAGGTGCTCGAACCATTGCGTATAGAAATGGATGGCGCCGAAGGCGGCAGCGACGTTGACCAGCCAGCGCCGGTTCACCGTCACGGCCCAGATTGCGGCGCCGATCAGCGCGGCCGCCCAGAGGATGCTGAAGACGTAGGACGGGATGACGACGTTTTGCATCATCGCGACCGGGTTGTGATCCTTGAAGCCGCGCAGCAGGAACAAGGGGTCGCCCCACAGCGAGCCGACCCAGAAGCCGAAATTGACGAGCAGGATGGACGTGCGCGCCACCATGATGGCGAGGCGCTCGTAGTCGGCCTTGAGCCCCAGCGAGCCCCGGTAGGCGACGAGCGCCAGCGCCGAGAACAGCACGATCGTGAGTGTCGGCTCGAAGATCGCCAGAGAATATGTGGCGTGGCTGTAGCCGGTGCGCGCGCCGAGCGTCGCCGCCAAGGCCACGACCGCGAGCGATGCCAGATGACTGGATCGCGCGGCGACCGATGCCAGCGCCAGCGACACCGTGACGATCAGCATCGACGCCACAGAGCCCTCGAACTGTCCGATCACGCCGCCGGAAAACATCAGCGCGCCGGTGACGAGGCAGAGCTTGGCGAAGACATCCCACCGCGTCATGCCATTGAGCACGACAGTCAGCCCGGCGGCGAACAGGATCAAGCCGACCGCAATCACCGTCACAGCCGTTGGCAATAGTGTCACCGCGCCGGCGGCGATGGAGTTGACGCCGAAGGCGACCAGGATGTTGACGCCGAGCGTGCCGGTGTCGTGCGACGCCAACGTCTTCAGCCGGTCGGCTTCCTCGGCCGTCAGCTTGCCGTCCTCGACAAGCTTGGAAAGATCGAGCGTGATTTTCATGGAGAGCCCTCGGAGTATCCATAATAACTTGTAGCCCGTATGAGCGAAGCGAAAGCCGGGGCTGCCCTTCCCGGATTGCGCTGCGCTTCATCCGGGCTACGATTCTACATTTCATCCCAATAGGGCTTATCACCACCGAAACGTTCGGCGAGAAAATCGACGAAGGCGCGCACCTTGGGCGACAGGTGGCGCGCGGTCGGATAAACCGCGTTCAAGGTCAGATCCTGCGCGATATAAGACTCCAGCACGCTGACCAAAGTGCCGGCCTTGAGATCCTCGCCGACGATGAAGGTGGGCAGATGCACGAAGCCGTGGCCGCGCAAGGCCGCCACGCGCAGCATGTCGCCGCTGTTGGCGTTCATGGGACCCTTGACCTCGATCGTCCAGGGCGAACCGTCCTCAGGATGAATGAAGCGCCATTCGCGCGTGATATTTATATTCGTATTACTCAGGCAATCATGCGCCTTGAGGTCGTCCGGCGTTTGCGGCTTGCCGTGCGTCTTCAGATAATCCGGGCTGGCGCACAGCACGCGGCGAATGCTCGCCAGCCGCCGCGCCACCAGGCTTGAATCGGTCAGCGTGCCGATGCGCACCGCGACGTCAACGCCCTCGTCGATCAGGTCGACGAAGCGGTCGGTCAAGGTGACATCGAGCTCAATCTCCGGATAGCGCGCCAGGAAATCGCCGAGCGCGGGCGCCAGATGCAGAAAACCGAAACTCATTGGCGCATTGACGCGCAGGCGGCCGCGCGGCGCCGCCTGAAGCTGCGTGACCGAGGCATTGGCCTCAGCAAGATCGGCCAGGATACGGCTCGTCCGGGCGTAATAGTCCCGGCCGGCTTCGGTGAGCGTCAGCGAGCGCGTGGTGCGGTGAAACAGCCGGGCGCCGAGGTCGGCCTCCAGCGCCGCCACATGGCGACTGACGGCCGATTTGGACGAGCGCAGGCGCCGCGCGGCCTCGGAAAACGACTGTGTTTCCGCGACCTTGGCGAAGGCTTCGAGCGCGGCAAGCCGATCCATGGCGGGCTATTGTCCCGATAAATGCAACAGTCTTGTTCAAATAACACGGATTGTTGCAAACAGGAAGATCTCCTACATCTGCGGGCACGGACCGGGGCAATTGCCCGGCCACACGAATTCAACCCCTTTTCCGAGCTTTGGAGGCGACCAAATGACTTCCCTGAATGTGTCCAACGCGACCTACACCACCGCCCGCCCGATCATCCCGGCGCTGGCTCCCCTCACCCAGGCCCTGGCCCCGCTCGGCGAGCCGCTCGTCCGTGTCACGGCCGGCCTGCTGCTGGTGCCGCACGGCGCGCAGAAGCTGTTCGGTGCTTTCGGCGGCTACGGCCTCGAGGCCACCGGGCAGTTCTTCGCCACCAAGCTCGGCCTGCCCGCCTCGTTCGCGCTGATCGCCGGCCTCATCGAATTCGTCGGTGGCATCATGCTGGCGGCCGGCATCCTCACCCGTCCGGTCGCGGCGCTGATCACCGGCTTCATGGTCGTCGCCCTGACGGTGCATCTGCCGGCCGGTTTCTTCTGGACGGATGGCGGCTACGAATACCCGCTGCTCTGGGCCATCGTCGCCTTCTCCTTCGTGCTGCGCGGCGCGGGGCGCTACTCGGTCGATGCGGCGATCGCGCGCGAGTTCTAAGGGCGGGTTGCGCGAATTGATGAAGGGCGGATGCGATGAGCATCCGCCCTTTTTTGTTTCCCGTGCCGCACATGCTCTTCACCTCTCCCATAGGGAG
>JAEZEY010000091.1 GCA_023432845.1 Pseudomonadota bacterium | reverse complement strand
CTCATACGCCGCCGGGCGCTATTTCTTCTGTCACGCCGGCGCTCGCCCCGGTATTCCGCTCGCTCAGCAAAGCGACGATGACCTCATGTGGATCCGCGACGAGTTCCTGTCGAGTGTGCAGGACTTCGGCAGCATCGTCGTACATGGCCACACGCCGGTCGCCGAGCCGGAGGTGAAGCCTAACCGCATCAATATCGACACCGGCGCCTTCGCCACCGGGCGCCTCACCTGCATCGTGCTCGAAGACGACGGCCATCGCTTCTTGAAGCTGTGAAGGTTTGCGCCCGCGCCGTTAGACAGGCTCAGCGGGAGGCGATCATCCGCCGCACCAGGTCGGGAAGGCGGTCGGTCGACGCGCTGAACCGTGCGCTGCGGATGCCGAAGGCGGTCGCCGCCGCGATGTCGATATCCTTGTCGCCGATCATGAAGCTGCGCACGCGGTCGATATGCCAGTCGCGCGCCGCTTGCTCGAGCATGCCGGTGCCAGGCTTGCGGCAATCGCAGCGCATCGTGTAGGCCGCGACATTGCCGTCGGGGTGATGCGGGCAATAATAGAAGGCGTCAATGCGCGCGCCCTGAGCGGCGAGAGTGTCCCGCATATGGTCGTGCAGCGCGCCGATCGCGGCCTCGTCGTAATATCCGCGGGCGACGCCGGACTGATTGGTGACGACGATGACGAGATAGCTGGCGTCGTTAAGCAGGCGGATTGCCTCCGGCACGCCGTCGATCCATTCGAGTTGATCGGGGCGATGCACATACTCGTGGTCAACATTGAGTACCCCGTCGCGGTCGAGGAAGGCGGCGGGCCTCGGTGCGTCTTGTGCGGGTTCCGTCATTCAGGTGCTCTCACGCGCCGGATTGGCCGCGCTGTCGGCGGTCTTCGGTTGTCGCATCCCGCCGGCCACCCAGAAGAGGCCGCCGATCGCGCCGATGACGAAGAAAGTAATCCCGATCAGCACCGACACCACCAGGCCGTCGCTTTGCGGCAGGCCGGCATAGGCAAAAGCCACGATCATGCTGCCTTCGCGCACGCCCCAGCCGGCGATCGAAATTGGCACGGTTGCAATGAGGATGACCGGCGGCACCATGAACAGCAACAGCTCGAAATTCGCCGAGGCTGAGACCGACTGCACCAAGGACCAGGCCGCCAGGACGGTCATCAGATGGACAAGGAAGGACAGGGCGAGAATGATCGAGATCGCGCGCCATGAGCCACAGATACGCCAGGCGGTGCGTGACACTTCCACAAGATGGCGCGTCGGCGCCCAGTGCAAGAGCAGTTTCCAGCGGATGTGGCCGACGGCGAGAAAGACCAGAGCCCCGCCAATGGCGCCGAAGCCGATCAGGACGAGCACGATGCGGGCCACCGGGTCCTGCACCAGCGCCAGCGTCCACGGCAGGCAGAGAAACACGATCAGCGTCAGTGCGAAGATGCCGGCCACGCGATCGATCAGCACCGAATAGGTCGCGCCGGCCCAGCCGCCTTCTTCGCGCGCGAGCATGTAGATGCGCGCGGCATCGCCGCCGACGGTCGAAGGCAGCACCTGGTTGAAGAAAGTCCCGATGAAGCTAATCCGCAGCATGGTCGCGTAGCGCGGCGTTAGCCCGCAGCCTTGCGCGATCATCCGCCAGCGTGCCGCGAGCAGAAACAGTTGCGCGGCCAGAATGGCCAGCGATGCCGCGATCCAGCCGGGATGCAGTCGGCTCAGGCGCTCGCCAAGCGCGGCAAGGTTCACCGAGCGCAGCGACAGATAGAGCAAGAGAATCGAAATCGCCGCTTTGGCGAACAGCATCAGCGAGCGCCGCATGGGCGGGTAACCTTGGGCGGATGACCTTGTTGGCGCAACCTTCGGCGAATGACCTCCGGCACCGGGACGGTCATCGCTTCGCACGACGGTTCAGTCGGCGCAAGAGGCAGCTAAGTTATTGCCCGGTCGAGCACTTCGCGCCATCACGCGACGGCCTGGGGGCGGCTGAATGCGTCTCCGCAGGCGGCAGTCAGACCTCGGGGGTCAGGCCACAATGTTTCCCAAGGCACTCTGGAGCATCTTGAGTTCGGCCATAATGAATTCGTCCTCGGACCCCGTTGCAGCCATCGGCCGGCCCAGAGAAATGCTAAGGCGAGCCTCCCTGCCAGCATAATTCAAGACCAGCCCAATCGATGAGGCGGCCGCACCGCCGGCTACGGGGGTCTGACGAACAAACTTCCACGACGGACTTAGATTGTGCATTTGTCACCTCGGCCCGTTTCAGTCTATGAGACACACGCCGAAGTTGCAATGCCATGGTGCTGAAGGATTTCCCGCAGGGCCGAGCAGGCGTGGACTTTCCGCATGTGACCCATTGCGACCCCTGCCGGGACGGCCTATGCCCTTCGGGCCGCAGGCAATTGTGCGTTCGGTCGCGGTTCGGAATTCGCTATATTGGTCCGTGCTCTAGAGGACAGGTGCCCCTTGAATTACGCGTCGAGCAAACCCGAGGTTTCGACCCGCACGGATGACAGGGTGCCGGATATCACCGTAGTGGGCGGCGCCGGCCATGTCGGCATTCCGCTGGTGCTGGCCTTCGCCGAAGCCGGGATGACGGTCAACGTCAACGACCTCAACGAGGCGACTCTGGCGACCTTGCGGGCCGGCAAGCTGCCTTTCATCGAGTACGGCGCCGCGCCGCTGCTGGCCAAGGCGCTGGCCGAGAACAGGTTGATCTTTTCTTCGACGCCGGCGGCGATCCGCGGCAGCGGTCCTGTTGTAGTCACCATCGGCACGCCAGTCGACGAGTTCCTCAACCCGGTCACCTCGGCGGTCCAGAAGTGCATCGACGATTTGCTGCCGCATCTCAATGACGAGCAGCTCATCGTCCTGCGCTCGACCGTATTCCCCGGCACCACCGACTGGCTGCACGATTATCTCAAGCGGCTTGGCCGCAAGAACCGCATCGCCTTCTGCCCGGAGCGCGTCGTGCAGGGCTACGGCATCAAGGAACTGGCCGAGATGCCGCAGATCGTGTCCGGCACGACGTCGGAAGCGGAAGCCGAGGCGGTGGCGCTGTTCAACCGCATCGCGCCGGAAGTCGTGATCACCAAGCCGCTCGAAGCCGAGCTCGCCAAGCTATACGCCAACGCCTATCGCTACATCGAATTCGCCGCGACCAACCAGTTTTACATGATCGCCAAGTCGGCCGGCGCCGACTATTCGGCGATCATGAAGGCGATGAAGCACAATTATCCGCGCGCCCGCACGCTGCCGGGGCCGGGCTTCGCCGCCGGTCCGTGCCTGTTCAAGGACACGATGCAGCTCGCCGCCTTCGCGCGCAATCAGTTCAACATCGGCCATGCCGCGATGCAGATCAATGAAGGGCTCGCCCTTCACATGATCGAAGATCTCAAGCGCCAGTTCGATCTGTCCAGTATGACAGTCGGCCTGCTCGGCATGGCGTTCAAGGCCGAGATCGACGATGTGCGCGCGTCACTCAGCTACAAGATCAAGCGCACGTTGCTGACCAATGCCCTCGAAGTGCTCACCACTGACCCCTTCGTCACCACGGATCCGGCGCTGCTGCCGCTCGACGAGGTGGTGAAGAAGAGCGACCTGCTCATACTTTGCACGCCGCATTCGGCTTACAAGGAGCATGACTTTGCCGGCAAGCCCGTGGTCGATATCTGGGGCTGCCTCAAGAATGCAAACGTGGTCTACTGAGCTGCGCGGCGCGCGGTGACCGACGGCCATCGAGAGTATATAGGGCGACATGAGCGCGCGGCTCGACATTGTCATTCCGGTCTATAACGAAGGCCCGAATATCCTTTCGACGCTCGGCTCGCTGCGCGACAACGTGCGCACGCCCTTCCGCGTCCTCATCTGCTACGACCGGCCGGAGGACGACACGCTGACCACGATCGACGCCCATCGCGATATGCTCGGCGGCATGGTGATTGATTACGTCCGCAACCCCGGCCGCGGTGCCCATGGCGCGGTGATGGCCGGCTTTGCCGCGAGCACGGCACCTTACGTGATCGTGCTGCCGGCGGACGACGACTTCAACGGCGGCATCCTCGACGACATGGTGGCGAAGGCGGAAGCCGGCGCCGATCTTGTCTGCGCCAGCCGCTTCATTCCTGGCGGCAGCATGGTCGGCTGTCCCTGGTTGAAGGCCGCTCTCGTGCGCACGGCCGCCTTCACGCTGCACCGTATCGCCCGGTTGCCGACGCACGATCCGACCAGCGGCTTTCGCTTGTTCTCGCGCCGTGTCATCGACGCCATTGCTGTCGAATCTGATAGCGGCTTCTGCTATTCCATCGAACTCTTGGTCAAATGCCACCGTCTTGGCTGGCCGGTGGCTGAGGTGCCGGCGCAGTGGATCGAGCGCACCAAGGGTGCCAGCCGCTTCCGGGTACTGCACTGGCTGCCGGCCTATCTGCGCTGGTATCGTTACGCCTTCGCCACCACGTTCCTCCGCCGTCCGGCCAGCACGGTGAGGCTGCGCCAGACCTGGAAGCTCGCGACATGACAGCCCTGACGCCGCGCCAGTACCTGATCATGCTGCACGACGTCCTGGGGGCGATCGCGGCGATCCTGCTCACCTTTTTCATGCGATTTGACACCGCGCAGTTGCTGGCAAGGGTCAAGGGACTCGAGGTATTTCTGCCAGCTTTTGCGGTGTTCGCCGCGGTCATATTCTTTATTTTCAAGCTGCATACCAGCAAATGGCGGTTTACGTCGGTCCCCGACCTGATCAACATCGTGAAAGCATCGACCGCTCTGGCCTTGGCGCTGGTCGCGCTGGACTATGTGTTGTTGTCGCCCAACGTCTACGATGCGTTCTTCTTCGGCAAGATCACGATCCTGCTCTACTGGGTCCTCCAGATGTTCTTCCTGGGAGGCGGGCGCATCACCTATCGCTACCTGCATTATGCGCGCACCTTGCAGCGCGTGCGCGTGGCCGACGCCGCGCCGACCCTGATCCTTGGCCGCACCGCCGACGCCGAAGTCCTGATCCGCGCCATCGAGAGTGGCGCGGTGAAGAAGATCTGGCCGGTCGGCATCCTGTCGCCATCGCCATCGGACCGTGGCCAGTCGATCCGCTCGATCCCGGTGCTCGGCGATCTCAGCGACCTTGAGCGCGTGGTCGCCGATCTCACCGGCCGCGGCACTCACGTCACGCGCGTTGTCATGGCGCCGTCGGTCATGACGCCGGACGTGAAGCCCGAATCGATCCTGATGCGGGCGCGTCGGCTCGACATGACGGTCAGCCAGTTGCCGTCGCTGGAAGGCGGGCCGGCGGTGCAGTTGCTGCCGGTGTCGGTCGAAGACCTGCTGCTGCGGCCGAGCGCCAAGATCGATTATGAGCGGCTCAGGGACTACGTGAAGGGCAAGTCGGTCGTCGTCACCGGTGGCGGCGGCTCGATCGGCTCGGAGATCTGCGAGCGCGCCATCGCATTCGGCGCCGCGCGACTGATGATCCTGGAGAATTCCGAGCCGGCGTTGCACGCGATCACCGAACGCTTGAAAACGGAATTGGCCGAGGCCGAGATCGTCGACCGCATCGCCGACATCCGTGACCGCGACCGCACTATGCGGCTGATCGCCGAGTTCAAGCCCGACATTGTGTTCCACGCAGCGGCGCTCAAGCACGTGCCGCTGCTGGAGCGGGACTGGGACGAGGGCGTGAAGACGAATGTGCTTGGTTCGGTCAATGTCGCCGACGCGGCGGCAGCGGCCGGCGCTTCCGCCATGGTGATGATCTCGACCGATAAGGCGATCGAGCCGGTCTCGGTGCTGGGCGCCACCAAACGCATGGCTGAGATGTATTGCGACGCGCTCGATGCCGATTTGAAGCGCCGTGCCGGCGAGGGCGACAAGCCGATGCGCCTTATCTCGGTGCGCTTCGGCAACGTGCTGGCATCCAACGGTTCGGTGGTGCCGAAGTTCAAGGCGCAGATCGAGGCCGGCGGCCCGGTCACCGTGACGCATCCCGACATGGTGCGTTACTTCATGACCATTCGCGAAGCCTGCGATCTCGTCATCACCGCGGCGACACACGCCGAAGGCGACGGCGACAAGCGCGCGTCGGTCTATGTGCTCAACATGGGCCAGCCGGTGAAGATCGTCGATCTGGCCGAGCGCATCATCCGGCTGTCAGGTCTCGAACCGGGCCGCGACATCCAGATCGCCTTCACCGGCATCCGGCCCGGCGAGCGGCTGCATGAGATTCTGTTCTCGAGCGCCGAGGAAATGGCCGAGATCGGTCTGCCCGGCATCGTCGCGGCCAAGCCGGTGCAGGCTTCGCTGGACGACGTGCGCAAATGGCTGGCGACCGTCGAGCAGGCGCTGGCGCGCAACGAGCGCGGCGCGATCTATGACGTGCTGCGTGCTGCGGTGCCGGAGTTCCGCGGGGAGGCGGCCTGACCTCCGGCTTCCGCTGTTCGGGGGACCTCCGGGCCGCACATGCAATTGGCAGCGGCGGGAGGTCTGTCGTGACCGTCGAACCGGACGCGCTCAAGTCGCTCAAGGCGTTGCGCGCCGCCGAGCAAAGTTGCACGCGCTGTCCGCTCTACAGGAATGCAACTCAAGCCGTGCCAGGCGAAGGCCGCGCGCGGGCGCGCATCATCCTGGTCGGCGAACAGCCGGGGGATCAGGAGGACAAGCAGGGCAAGCCCTTCGTCGGTCCGGCCGGCCGGGTGCTGGTCGAGGCTCTCGATGCCGCCGGCATTGCGCGTAACGACTGCTTCGTCACGAATGCGGTGAAGCATTTCAAGTTCGAGCAGCGCGGCAAGAGACGGCTGCACAAGCGCCCGGGCGCGTACGAGATCGACCGCTGCCATGTCTGGCTGGAGAAGGAGATCGCGCTGGTTCGCCCTGAGCTGATCGTGGCCCTAGGCGCGACCGCAGTGCGCAGCGTGCGCGGCAAGCCGCTGACGATCGGTGGCATCCTTGGCCGCGTCATGCCGCTCGCGCGTGAACGGCGGATGCTGGCCACTGTGCACCCGTCCTTCATTCTGCGTATTCGCGACGATGACGACCGCCACGACGAATTTCGCCATTTCGTTGCCGACCTCAGGAACGGTCTGCGATTCCTGGCGTCAGCGGTCTGACGGCGGTTGCGGCGCGGGAACCCGGGCGGTCTCCAGCCGTTGTTGATAGCGACAACAGCCGCCGCCAGCCGGTGGCGATGGAGGGACCTGTGATCGAAAAAGCGAAAGAACACGCCGAAAAGGAGCGCGAGCGCATCAAGAAAGAGGAAGATGAGGTCGTCATCAGCTCCGATGAGAGCTTTCCGGCAAGCGATCCGCCGTCTTTCAATCCGGGTGTGACCGGCCCGACGGATGTCGAGCCGATCGAGAAAGAGGCGGAAAAGAAGGAGCGCGCGGGGACTAGCGGCTAACGCCGTTTAACCGGGCCTCGTTAAGGCGAATTCACCATAACCTGCGCCGGAAACGGCGCAGGTTTTTTTTTATTTTCAGCTGATCTTCACCGGCTCGCGCAAGGTGCGCCGCGCGAACTTGCGGGCTTCGGTCGGCTTGCCGAAGAAGAAACCTTGGATGAGATCGAATCCGAGTTCGCGCGCCATGACGTAGTCGGCGCGGGTCTCGACGCCTTCGGCCACGGTGCGGGCGCCGAGCTGGTCGGCGAGTTCGATGATGCTGCGGCACGTCGTCTGCTTGAGCCGATCGTCGGCCGCGCCGTTGACGAATTCGCGGTCGACCTTGATTTCGACGAAGGGACAGTCGCCGATCTCCATCAGGAGGGGCCAGTCGGCGCCGAGATCGTCGATGGACAGGCCGATATTGAAGAACCGAAGTTGACGGGCGGCGTTCTTGGCGAGTTCGATATTGGTGGCGAGGTCGCTGGCGTTGATCTCGACAATCAGCCCTTCGAAAGCCGGATGCTGCGGCAATCGCATCGCCAGCGATTCGATGGCGAGCGGATCGTTGAAATAGTTGAGCGGCAGATTGATCGCCAGTTCGATATGGCCGTGATCGGCGGCGAAGTCGTGCCAGTCGGCCGCCGCCTGCGACATCACGAAGAACGAAAGCTCCGCAAAATTGGGGTCTTCCGGGTCGGGCAGGAAATTCGCCGGCGGCACGATGCCCCAGGTCGGATGCCGCATGCGGATCAGGCCTTCGGCGCCTTCGATAATGAGCGAGCGTGCATTGACCTTCGGCTGATACCAGAGTTCGAGCCAGCCCGCGCGCAAAGCCACCGAGGCGTCGAGCGTGGGCAGGGCAACCGGCTCCTGCGGCAACAGCCGGCTCACCGCCTGTCGCAGCGTGCCGTCGCTGAACGGTGTCGGCAGCAAAGGCAGCATGGTCAGATCGAGCTGCGCGCCGAGATCGAGCAGGGCGCCGACCATCGGCATCTCGGGCGGCGCGAAGATCATGACATGGCCGTCGAAACCGTTTGCGGCGAGCGATTGCAAAACCTCGCTGCCGGCGATGCCGCCGGCGGACAGGCCGAGCATAACGAGATCGAACTTGCGGCCGGTGGCGAGAGTGATCAGCCGGTTGCAGTCGCTCTCGGTGACGACGAAGCCCATGTCCTCAAGCGCCTCGCGCACGAAGCCGCGAATATGCGGCTTGTCGTCGGCAATGACGACACTCGGTCTCACCCGGCGGCGTCCGAATTCGCATAGCGGTGCGGTGTCGATCGATGGCTGCTGGTTCATCATGGCTCGACTCCATGTTTCAATTGCAGCGAACCTAACGCAGCAAGCCGCCTTAACGGTGGTTACCACCGCTTCATCCACCAGCAAAACGGGCTTTAAACTTAATCCGGCGAATGCAATTTAAAATGCATCGGGAACTTGAAGATATCGCGTGTCAGGTGATGACGCGCACCGGCTTGCCATCAAGGAAAGCACGGATGTTGTCGACGATGTCGGGGAAGAACTTGCGATAGGTCTGCTCGCTGACATAGCCGAGATGCGGCGTCAGAACGACATTGTTCAGCTTGCGATAAGGATGATCGACCGGCAGCGGTTCGACTTCGAACACATCGAGGCCGGCGCCAGCGATGCGCTTCTCATCGAGCGCCTTCAGAAGTGCGGCCTGATCGACGATCGGCGCGCGCGCGGTGTTAATAAGATAGGCGGTCTTCTTCATGCGACCGATATCGTCAGCATTAACGAGGCCGCGCGAGCGGTCGCCGAGTACCAGGTGAATGGAGACGATGTCGGCCTGCGCGAACAGATCTTCGCGGCTGACATATTCGGCGCCGCCTTCCTTGGCCTTGTCCGGCGTCAGGTTCTGGCTCCAGGCGATGACCTTCATGCCGAAGGCCTTGCCGACCGCGGCGACGCGGCTGCCGAGCTTGCCGAGGCCGACAATTCCCAGCGTCAGACCTTCGAGATCGCGGCCGATGGTGACCTGCCACGGCTCGCCCGCCTTCATCCGCGCATTTTCAAAGCCGATGTGGCGGGTGAGTTCGAGGATCAGGCCGAAGACGATGCCGACCGTGGGGTTGCCGAAAGTTCCAGTGCCGCAGACGGTGACACCGCGCTCCGCGGCGGCCGCCAAGTCAAAGGAATTGTTGCGCGCGCCGGTGGTGATCAGGAGCTTCAGGTCCGGCAGCGCCTCGATCACGGCGCGGGGGAACGGCGTGCGCTCGCGCATGCCGGCGACGATCTGGAAGCCCTGCAGTTGCGCGATGGTCTCGGCCTGGTCGCGGAACGGCCTCTCGAACACCGTGATTTCGACCTTGCCGGCGAGCGGCGACCAGTCGGCGAATTTGAGGGCGACGCCCTGGTAATCGTCGAGAATGGCGGCGCGGAGCATGGCGGTTTCCTTCCCAAAGTACGCTTTTCGCAGCGCCCGGACGTGACCGGGCGGCGCCACCTTAAGGACGGAACCGGGAAAGGAAAGGGTATTGGCGTGCGGATCAGTTCTGCGCGCGAGCGCGTTTGGCGGCGCAGGCCGGTCCCGGGCCGCGCATGTAGTGCCGCTCCGGCCGGTAGGGGTGGAACATGATGCGGGAGAGGTCGCGCCAGAAGCGGGCGACCGAATGGCCGACGTCGGCCAGGGGGCGGTTCAGGAAGCCCGCCGCGGAACCCGAGATGGCCAGGATTGCCCGACCCATGACACGCCAACCTCGAAAAGCGATGGGCTGCATTGCCCGCCACACCTTGGTCGCTTGGGAGACCGCCAAGGTTCACGCTGCCGATTTTGGCCTCCACTTCTTAAAGGCCGATTGGCAAATCCCGCTGCGACAAGGATTTTTGTCGACAGCCTTTCTGAGACCTTTACCGGCGGCCGGGCCGAAAGCGCCGGTGGCGCGGGCGACGGCTTGCCCTTCGAGGTTCCGGTCGCTACATCCAGCGCAGATTTCCCGACATTGGGGCCACGCCCGCGTCACGCGCACGCCAGCCGGTAGCGCGTATCCGGGCGGATTTTGAGGGGTTTTGACAGGTCATGAACGGACGTCAGTTCATCTACCACATGCAGGGTCTGTCCAAGACCTATCCGCCCAACAAGAAGGTGCTGGATAACATCCATCTTTCCTTCTACCCGGACGCCAAAATCGGCGTGCTCGGCGTCAACGGCTCCGGCAAGTCGACGTTGCTGAAGATCATGGCCGGCATCGACACCGACTATGTCGGCGAGGGCTGGGTCGCCGAGGGCGCCCGCGTCGGCTACCTCGAGCAGGAGCCGCAGCTCGACCCCACCAAGACTGTCCGCGAAAACGTCATGGAAGGCGTCGCCGCCAAGAAGGCGATCCTCGACCGCTACAACGAGCTGGCCGTCAACTACTCGGACGAGACCGCCGACGAGATGGCGAAGCTCCAGGACGAGATCGATTCCAAGAACCTCTGGGACCTCGACAGCCAGGTCGATCAGGCCATGGACGCGCTGCGTTGCCCGCCGGATGACGCCGAGGTCACCAAGCTCTCGGGCGGTGAAAAGCGCCGCGTCGCGCTGTGCAAGCTGCTGCTCGATGCGCCGGACC
>JAEZEY010000034.1 GCA_023432845.1 Pseudomonadota bacterium | reverse complement strand
AAGCGCTGCCCGTTCTGAAGAAACTGCTGGGCGTCGCGCATCACGATCGGCACATCGGATGCCGCCACGGCGCTTTGCGGATAAAGCGAGCGCGGTCCGAGCTGAAGCTCTTGCGGGGCACCGGCCGGGACAGAAGCCGACCGGGTTTGTGTCTGCGGCTGTACATTCGTCGCGGCGGTCCGCGGTGCCGCCGGCGCCAGCGCCGGCAACGCCAGTGTCCGCGCGACCTGCGGCTTCGGTTTCTTCGGCGGCTGCGGCTTGCCGGCGAGGCGATCCCGAATCCAGGAATACACTGAAGCAACACGCGTATAGACGCCGAACTTCATCGGCCGCCCGCAGCCCTCGCCCCAGCTTGCGATGCCGACTTGGTAGCGCCCGCCCTTGCCATCGCCCACGGCCAAGGGCCCGCCGCCGTCGCTCTGACAGGAGTCTTTGCCGCCCTCCGGGAAACCGATACACATCATGCCGTCGGTGACGGTGCCGGCGTAAGATGCGAGCCCATTGCAGGCCTCGTTAGAGAAGATCTGCACCGAGATCCGTCGTTGTGCGTTCCGAACCTCCGTCCCTTCCGCGGTCAGGCCCCAACCGACGGCCGCCGCGATCGTGCCGGCAGCGGCCAGCCGCTCCGCGTCGGCTGGCGACAAGGGGCGCAGAACTTCGCCGCTATAACGTCTCGTCACGTGCAGGAGGGCGACGTCGTTTTCAAGGGTATCTTCATCATAGTCTTCGTGGATGATGACGCGATCTACCGGAAACACCTTTCCGCCGGTCTCCAGAAAGTTGCTTTCGCCATAGACTTCGATTTTGTTGGCCGAGTCCGGCCTCACGCAATGTGCGGCGGTCAGCACCCAATTCGGAGCGATGAAGGAGCCGCCGCAAAAATGCCCGTCGCGCGGCGTGAGGCCCTTGAGCCCGACTGATGCCCCCCACGGATAGATGCCGAGCGGCGACTGCTCCCCGCCCATAATGCGGGGCTTAACCGCCAGCAGACGCGTGCCGGTGGCTATGCTCTGGATGGCGTCGCGCATGACCAGTGGCATCTCGCTGTGATTGGTTGGCGCGAATACGCGCGGAAAGAGCTGGCTTGGTCCGAACTGCTGCTGGTACTGGGCATGCGCCGGCGCGGCCGCGTACGCGGCCATGGCCACCACGGCGGCGGCAACCTTGCGCACGCTATTGTACGGCTGTGCGGGCGCCGATGACGCCATGGATCCAATCCCGATACTTGGTGACATTGACGTAAACGCCCGGATATCTCTTTCGGGTGCAGCCGGCGCCCCAACTGACGATGCCGATCAGATTCGGCGTGCCCTGCTCGTCATAGACCCATGAGGGGCCGCCGCTGTCGCCCTGGCAGGAATCGGCCGCGCCGATGCCGGCGCAGAACATCCGGTCGGTCACGGCGCCGCCATAGGTTTCGTTGCATTTGGCCCGGTCCACGATGGGAACGATACCGAGCAACAACCGGGTGGAGATCGGACTGCCGGGATCGAAGCTCGCCGTGCCCCAGCCGGCGATACCCACCCGATCGCCCGGCCGGATCGCGATGCTTTCGAGCGCGTCACTGGCAATGGGAATGACGAAGGCCGACGTCGGCGCCTTCAGTTTCAGCAAAGCGAGATCGTTGTCCGGCACGCCTTGCGAAATGCGGTATTCGGGATGCACGACGACGCGCTCGACCTCGAGCAGCTTGGCCGTCGACAATAGGTTGTTGTCGATGACAAGTTGCAGCTTGTCGGGAGTCAATGTCGAGGGTGGCGATCCGCCGGCAGCCGCACCGTCGGAGAGGCAATGCGCCGCGGTCAATACCCATTGCCGATCGACGACGATGCCGCCACAAAAATGCCCCCGCCCTTGCGGCACGCCGGCGATGCCGATCGACGCCACGAACTGGGCGGCGCGCGCCTGCGCCACGCTTGCGGTGCCTTGGAAGGCCGGCACGACGACGCCCGAGCGGACGGCGTTGAGACGCTCCACATACTGGCGATCGACGCGCGGCAGCGAACGCAGGATATTCTCCTGGGCCTGCCCGCGTGGAAACGGCGCGATCGCGGCGAGGATCGCGACGGCCGTGAGAGCTGACTTGACGGCCCGCATCATTTGCCCGCCCCACCGTTGCGGGCGATCGTGCTCTTGATCCACGGTACGAAGTGCTGGACGTCGAGGTAGGCGTTCATCTTGTCTACCTCAGGCGGACATACCGACGGCCACGACACCATGCCGGCGAGGTAGCGGCGGCCGCTCTCGTCATAGAGCAGCACCGGCCCGCCGCCGAAGCGATAGCAGAGGTCGTGATGCCGCAGCAGTGACGAGGCGCAGAACACGCCAGCGCCTTTCAGCTTGGGGAAATTGCCGCCGGCGAAGCAGGCGTCGCCGCGGATGGCGACCTGCACGAAATGCTGGGCCTCGACGCGTTGCCGGCTCAGCAAGTCGAGATTGGTAACGCCCCAGCCGACAACATGCGCGATTTCGCCTTGCAGGGTGCCGGGCGCGGGCCCTTCGAGCTTGAGCGGTGCGCCGAAGCTGCGGCCGCCGGTGTCGATCTTCAAGAGGGCGATATCGTTCTTCAGCGTGCGCGCGTCATATTGCGGATGCGGCACGATCTTCCTGACGGCGACCTTGGGGCCGGGCTGCGACAAGCGTGTCGTGTTGAAAAGGACGGAGATCTCCGGATCGACCGGCCAGCGCCGCGTCCAGGCGAAGGTGCAGTGCGCGGCGGTGACCACCCATTGTGGCGCGATCAGGGACCCGGCGCAGACATAGCCCTCCTGCGGCGAACGATTGCTTTCGACAAGCGCCACCAAAAAAGGATACGTGCGGTCGGGCACCCTTTCGAGCTCTCGATCCGTCGGCGGCCCTTCGTCGGGCGCGAGCGGCGCGATGACGCGGCCGTCGAGATCGTCGCCGGTGTCGGTGCGCGTGCCGTCCGGGTAGGGACGCAACGCCGGATTCGGCGGAAACACCGACGGCGCCTTGAAGGTCTCGTTGAGGTCGCGAACGATGTCTTCCTCACGCGTGATTGCGTCGCCTCGCTCGAACGCAAAAATCAGCGTCAATAGCAGGGCGAGCGTGGCCAGTGCACGTGTCACCATGACGTGCGCCTGTCATGTCTATAGACGCCGCGCACAGCGCGTCGCGGCGGGACGACAGCCCGCGACCTCCTTGCTGCTGCGCGGCGGCTGGCCTTTGAAGCGGCGGCGGCGGCCGTGTCATTTGTCGCAGCGGTCGTAGCCGCTGCGCCGTTCGTAGCGGCACCGCCATTCTGAGTCGGTTTGGCGTTGCCATTCGGCACCGTAGCAGCAACTGCGCCGTTATCGATGAGGCCCTTGTACCGGATCAGCCGATAGCCGTTCATTTCGCTCGGCCGGTAGGTACGCTCGCACACGCCTTCGCATTCATAGCGGGTCGACGATTCCAGCGTCACGAAGGCCATAGCGGCGCCCGGG
>JAEZEY010000480.1 GCA_023432845.1 Pseudomonadota bacterium | reverse complement strand
TCGCTGATGGCGGTGCCCGGCGAAGTCGATATCGTCATCGGCGCCGAGTTCATGGAAGCCGGCCGCGCCATCCAGCGCGGGCTGGTGACGCCCGACCGCACCACGCTGATCGCATCGTCGCATCGCGCCTATGCCGTGGTCGAGAAGCAGATGCCCGGCGACGGCATCGGCGATCCCGCCGCGGTGCTGACCGCGGCCGAGGCCAGCGCCAGGAAGCTCGTTGCCTTCGACATGGCGGCGGTTGGCGAACAAACCGGCAGCGCGATATCGGCAGTGCTGTTCGGCGCACTGGCGGGCGCCGGTGCGCTGCCCTTCCCGCGCGAAGCCTATGAGGCAACCATCCGCGCCGCCGGTGTTGGCGTCGAGCCGAGCCTGCGCGGCTTTGCCGCCGGCTATGAGCGCGCGACGGCGGCAACACCGCTCGACCTGACGCCGCCGCCGAAGAAGACCGTCGCCCCGCCGAAAACGCCCCAAGGCGATTACGGCGCGCTGGTCGCGCGCGCGCAGGCCGAGTTTCCGGCGGAGGCCCGGGCGATGCTCGCGGCCGGCTTGCAGCGCGTTGTCGACTACCAGGACATCGCCTATGGCGTTGAGTATCTCGACCTCGTCAAAGGTATCCACGCGCTTGACCGCGCCGAGCGTGGCCATGCGCTGACACAGGCCGCTGCCAAATACATCGCCGTCGCCATGGCCTATGACGACGTCTACCGCGTCGCCGACCTGAAGACCCGCGCCAGCCGCTTCGAGCGCGTGCGCAAGGAGGTCGGCGTTGCGCCGGATCAACTGATCTACACCACCGAGTTCATGCATCCGCGCATGGACGAACTCGCGGGCTCACTGCCGAAGGCGCTCGGCCGGTTCATCGAGTCACGCCCTAGCCTGTTCAAGGCCCTCGACAAGTTCGTCAATCGCGGTCGCCGCGTGCGCACCGGCACCATTCGCTGGTTCCTGATGCTTTATATTCTCGGCGGCCTGAAGCGCTTCCGGCGCGGCACCCTGCGCCACGCCAACGAGGTCGTGCATCGCGACGCCTGGCTCGCCCGCGTCAAGCAGGCTGCGACGAAAGACTACGATCTCGCCGTCGAGCTTCTCAACAACCGCCGTCTGGTCAAAGGCTATTCCGACACCCATGCGCGTGGCCTGTCGAAATTCGACCGCGTCATGGCCGCTGCCGACAAGCTCGAAGGCCGCAGCGATGCCGCCGAATGGGTGCGCCGCCTGCGCGAGGCCGCGCTCAAGGATGAAGAAGGCGTCGCACTGGACGGCGCGCTCAAGACCGTCGACAGCTTTTTGCATTAGCCGCGTTTAGGCCGCAGCCTCACCCCGGCGCACAGCCTGCTCCCTCTCCCCATTGGGGAGAGAGTTGGGGTGAAGGGCTTCCTGAATCGAAAGTTTGTAACCCCTCACCCGCCTATGGGAGAGGTGAAGTGCGAGCGGCGCGATGCTTGCTCAAATCACAATCGAGCCGACGCTGGAACCGCCGCAGACGAACAAGGTCTGCCCGGTGACGAAGGAGTTCGCCGGATCGGCGAAGAACAGCACGGCGCGGGCAACGTCGTCGCTGCGGCCGAGCCGCTTGACCGGAATCGCCGCCGCCAACGTCTGCTCGCGGGGATCGCCCATCGGTATGACACCGCGAAACATCTCGGTGTCGCCGATCGGTCCCGGCGCCACGGCATTCACGGTGATGCCGGATGGCGCGAGCTCCAGCGCCCAGCTCCGCACCAAGCCGACGACGCCGGCCTTAGTCGATCCGTAAGCCGTGCGGTTTGCCAAGCCCAGCGCGCCGCGCGTCGACATCAGCACGATGCGGCCGAAGCCGCGCTCTTTCATGCCCGGCAGCACCGCCTGGGTGATAGTCAGAGCCGCGCCGAGGTGAAGCTGCGTCAGCGCCTGCAGATCCTCGATCTTCGTCTGTTCGATGCTCGCCGGCCGGATGGTGCCGGCATTGTGCACGATGTGCGTCACGGAGAAGCGTTTGGCGATATCGGCGGCGGCTTGCGCCACCGCATTGTTGTCGAGAAGATCGACCTCGATGCCGTGCAGCTTCGCAGCGGCATCTTTCGGCTTCTGCCGGTCGAACACGACGACCTCATAGCCGGCGCCGAGCAACTGCCGCGCTATCTCGGCGCCGATGCCGGATGCACCGCCGGTGACAATGGCGACGTGGCCGCTCATGCGCCCTCCACCAGCGCGAGAACGCGCAAGGGGCTGCCGGAGCCCTGCTTGATCTTCAGCGGCGCCGAGAAAATGACCGCGCCCTTCGGCGGCAGCTGATCGAGATTGGTCAGGCACTGCAGGCCGAAGCGGCCTTTGCCGTGCATATAGAAATGTGCCGGATAAGGCGGATTGAAATGGTGCGCCTGGCCGTGATCGGTGCCGATGGTTTCGGTGCCGAAACCATGGACGTCGCGCTCCTCGACCAGCCACTTGACCGCCGCCGGCACCGGGCCCGGCGTATGCGCGCCGTCGTCACGCATGCCGGCATAATCCGCGTAGGACTTCTTCGACCAATCGGTGCGCAGCAACACCCACTCGCCGGCGCCAATGCGGCCGTTCTTGCCCTCCCAAGCCTCGAGGAAAGGCACGGTCAATTCGAAGTCGGGATTGGCTGCGCTCTCGGCCGAGCAATCCACCACATTGGCCGGCGCGATGAAGTTGCGCGGATCGATGGTATCGACCGCGTTGTTCGGCAGATCCTTGCCAGAGATCCAGTGGATTGGCGCGTCGAAATGCGTGCCGGCGTGTTCGGAAACCGTGAAGTTATTCCAGTACCAAGCCGGTCCGCGCTCGTCATAGCGCGAGATTTCCTCGATGCGGAACGGCGCCGCCTGGCCGAACTCCGGCGGCAGCACGATGGTCGGAAACTCCTGCGTCAGCGTCTGGGTGAGATCGACTACCCTGATCGAGCCGGACGCGACGCGCTGGGCAAAGCCGAGAAGATCGGAAGCCGGATTGGAAACCATGTTGCCCTCCTATCCTGCCAGTTCGCGCTCGAGCGCTTTCGGATTGGTGGCGAGCCGCGCGCGGATGTCTTCGGCAATGTCGCCGACGAACACATCCTCAAGCCCGCGCTGCAGCGCCTGCACCACGGCCTTGGCGAGCGCCGCCGGCGTCACCTTCGGCGGCGGCACGGTCTGGAACCATTCAGTGTCGAGCGGGCCGAAGAAGACATTGAGCACCCGCACGCCGCCGGGACGCAGTTCGGCACGCAGACATTGCGCCGCCGACAACGAAGCCGCCTCGGCCGCCGAATAGGCGCCGTATTGCGGCCAGTTCATCAGCGCATGCACCGACAAGAGATTGACGAAGGCTGCCGCTGAGTTGACACCGTCGGCGCCGCGGCCGCGCATCGCCGGTCCGAAAGCCTGCGCCAGCCGCAGCAGCCCGAAATAGCGGACATCCATCTCCTCGCGCGCCACGGTGAGACCGCGACGCTGCATGATGCCACCGGCGCGTGTGTGCTCGGCAGTGTTGACGACGATGTCGATGCGGCCGCCATTCTGCTCGGCCTGTTCGTTGATCGACTCGGTATCGGTGACATCGAGCGGCACGATCTCGACCCGCTCGATGTTCTTCAGGTCTTCCTGCCCCGGAAAAGGCTTCCATGGATCGGCAACGCCGACGAAGACAATGTTGCAGCCGGCATTCGAGAAGGCCTTGGCCATCGCCTGCCCGACCGGCGTGCGGCCGTCGGTAATCAGCACACGGCGGAACTTCGGATCGCAGGTCATTTCGCGCAGATGCGGATCGTCGGCCATGTTGGGGGTGTCTTTCTCCGGCAGCGCAATCATCACCGGCGCGCCGCCTTTGTCGAGCTTCAGATCGAGACGAACGTTCTGCCCTTCCAGCACGTCGCCATGGATATGCGACAGGATCACCGGACCGGCGTTCAGCTTGGTCAGGCCCACGCGCCATGGCGTGCGCTCGCGAAAATAGGGGTCGGTCGAGGTCCGGATCGTCGTCTCAGCCAAGAGCGTACCGTGATTGTCGACCGGCTTGAAGGGCACACGGTCCGACTGGCATTTCGGGCAGGCATCGCGCGGCGGATAGAAAACCGCGCTGCAATCGTCGCAGGTCTGCAGTTCAAACCGGCCTTCGGCCGCCGCGAGCGTCAGGCCATGTGCGGTGCGGCTGCGGATCGACTGCGGATACAGCGGCTGGCGGGTGCGCTTGAGCGGATTCTTGCGCTTGGGGCGGACGAGCGGCTCGGTCATGACGCCCTCGCCAGCACGGCAGCGCCGGACGACAGGCCGCGATCGTAATTGATCATGCCGAAACCGGAAACGACGGCGGTCTTCGCATCCCTGACCGCCTTGCCGATCGGCTGCCCGGTCAACTGGCGCATCGCCTCGGTGATACCGAGATGGCCGCCGGCGGCACCCGCCTGCCCGGTCGACAACTGCCCGCCCGAGGTATTGTGGGGGAAGGTGCCGTCGGTGGTGAAGGTGTGCTGGCGGATGAAGTCCTTGCCCTCGCCCTTCTTGCAGAAGCCGAGATCCTCGAACTGCATGGTGATGATCACCGGATAATCGTCATAGGTCTGCAGCAGATCGACGTCGTCCGGCTTGACGCCCGCCATCCGCCACAGGTCGTCAACATCCACGGCCCAGCCGCCGCGAACCTGGATCGGATCCTCGGGAAATGCGTTATGGCGCTCGATGGTGGAGAGAAGCTTCACCGCCGGCAGGCCGAGCGACTTCGCCACATCCTCGCGGCAGACGAGAAAGGCCTCGGCGCCAGCGCATGGCATCACGCAGTCGAATAGGTGCAGCGGGTCGGATATCGGCCGCGCATTCATGTATTCGTCCAGCGTCAGCTTCTTCTTCATCATGGCAAACGGGATCGACAACGCGTTGTCGCGCTGCGCCACGCAGATCTTGCCGAAATCCTCGCGCGTCACGCCATACATGTTCATGTAGTTCTTGGTGATCAGCGCGAATGACGCGTTGGCGCCGCCGGAGCCGTAAGGATAGACCGCGTCCTGCGCGAAGCGCGAGAACGACGACAAGGTCTTGCGGAAGGAGTCGACGTGGTTGGTGTCGCCGGCGACGACGGCAACGAACTGCGCATCGCCGTTCTGCACGGCGCGCGCGGCGCGGCGCAGGCCGACGATGCCGCTCACCCCGCCCATCGGCACATGATCGAGCCAGCGCGGCAACAGGCCGAGATGCTGGGTCATGCCCACCGCGCTGTCGGCGCCAGTGGTAAAGCTCGACAGCACGAGGCCGTCGATGTCCTTCGGCGTGATGCCGGCCGTCTTGGTCAGTTGATGCAGGGCGCGGCCGATCCACCAATGCGCGGTGTCGGTCGAGTATCGGACATAGGGAACCGTGACCGGAGCACAGACGACGACGCCATCGTAGGGGCGACGAACGTTTCCATGCGGGTCCTTCAGAGCCCCCATCACATGAACAACTGGATGTTGCCGAAAGCCGCCTCGCAATTGACGAGGTCGACGCGCTTCAGCTTGATCTTGAGGGCGCCGTCCACGACCGTCAGCGTATGCGTCGCCCAGGCGGCGTAGAGCTGTTGCTCGTCGTGCCGCGTCTCGACGTAATGCATAGGCGTCCAGGTGATGTATTCGCCTTTGGCGTCGTCGCGGCTGTCGATCTGCGGCGTCTGCAGCACGTGATGGCAGCGGCTCTTCGGCTTCTGCGAGAAGGTGCGGTTGCCCTTGAGCCGTTCGACGCGGATCTGCAGCAGCAGCTTGTCCTCGTACATCAGCGAGCCGACCAGCTTGGGATCAGTCTGCCCCCACTCCAGCGGCATCCAGTAATACGCGTCGTCGGTGTAGAGCTGAAGCCACTCCTCGAAGCGGTGCTGATCGAGCAGCCGCGCCTCGCGGATGACGAAATCGATGATCTCTTTGTCGGTCGGGCTTGTCATGAGCGTCTGCTTTACATCGACATCGTCATGAATTTTTGCCAGGCGTGGAACTGGTTCCGCATCTGCCATTCGGTCGTGCCGTTGGTCTCGGCCGTCACGTCGACCGGCTCGTCCGGAGCGTAGAGCCGCTGCACATTGACCCACTGATTGGCGTCGACATGCAAGCCCTCCTGCGCGCGCTCGTACATTTCCAGATCGTCATGGCCGACCACCGAGGTCGGCGCATTGATGAGGCGGTTATACATCTGCGTGCGCTCGAGCAGCACGTCGGGCGCATCGACCAGACGGAATGTCCAGGATTCCACCAATGTCTTGTTCGGCGCCAGTGGCTTGAACAGGCGGATGAGCTGAATCGGCCCCTTGATCATCAGGTTCGGGAAATACACGGTGTTGTGCCGGTTTTCGCCGAGGATGTGCTTGGCACGCTCCTCGCCATAGGCCGCCACCATCTTTTCGAAATAGCCCGGGATCGCCGAATAGTCCGAGTGAATCGAGTGATGTACGCCGGTATGGCCATGGCCATTCGGCCAGACGCGGATGCCCATGTTCTCGAAAAACTCGTAAGGGCTCATGAACGGCGCGAAGATCTCGACCGCCATCGGCTTCTTGGTGCCGGGCGGCGCGTTCTTCCAGACATTGACCGCCGTGCCGGCCGAGGATTCGTGCGCAACCATCGGGTGGCAGGTGTCGGTCTGGTTCTCGACCAGCATCTTCCAATTGCAGTTGTGCATGTAGCGCAGCGGGCCGCCAGCGACCTCGAGTTTACCGACCGGCGAGCGGTCGATCATGTTGTCGAAGCTGGACAGGCTTTCGCCGAAGAATTCCTCGAAGCCGGGGCCGAAATCGTTGATCTTGGCAAAAACGAAGCCGCGATAGTTGTGAACGTCGCGCACCGGCGTCATGCCCTGCCCGGCATGGCTCTGCTCAAAACCGGTGTTCTCGTAGCCCTTCTTCAGCGGGATCGCGAGCAGCGAACCGTCGGTCTTGAAACTCCAGGCGTGATACGGGCAGCGGAAGAACTTGCCGGTATTGCCGCAGGTTTCCGTGGTGATGCGCGTACCCTTGTGCGGGCAGCGATTGAACAGCACCTTCACCGACTGATCGGTATGACGCACCATCAAGACGGGCTGCAGGCCGATCGTGGTGCCGAAATAATCGCCCGGGTTCGGTATCTGGCTGTCGTGGCCGATATAGACCCAGGTGTTGGCGAACAGATGCTCCATCTCGAGTTGGAACACCTCGTCGTCGATATAGACGTCGCGATGCACTTCGGCCGGGCGCACCAGGTTGCGGACTGCTTCGACGTTGTCGCGATATTTCGCCATCGTCCTTCTCCGTTACGACCGTCACAAATCGAGAACCAGACGCGGGCTCTTGGATCGTGACACGCAAATCTGCATCTTTTTCCCCTCGGCCTTTTCGGCATCGGTGAGGATGTAATCGCGGTGGTCCGGCACGCCTTCTATCACGTCCACCTGGCAGATACCGCAATCGCCGCGCTTGCAGTCGTGCAGCGGATCCTTGCCGGCGTCGATCAGCACATCGAGGATTGTTTTGTCAGGCGGAATTAGAAAACTTTGGCCCGTGCTTTTCAAGACGACCTCGAACGCCGCATCGCCGGCGACCGGCACCGCGGCGGTGAACAATTCGAAGCGCAGCCGGCCCTGCTCCCAGCCAAGATCCTTGGCGGCGGCAATGGCGGTATCGATCATCGCGCGCGGACCGCAACAATAGACCGGCTCATTGTCCTTCAGCGATGTCATCAGGCCGCGGATGTCGAACACTTTTCCCGCCGCGTCATCGACATGCAGCGCGAGCTTGTCGCCGCACAGGGCCTCGAGTTCCTTGACGAAGGCCAATTGGTCTCGCGAGCGGCCAGCGTAATAGAGGCGGTATGGCCGCTTGTCGGTGGCCAGCGCCGCCGCCATCGAGGCGATCGGCGTAATGCCGATACCGCCTGCGATGAGCACGACGGGCTTGGCACCCGGATTGAGCGGAAAATTGTTGGACGGCGCGAAAACCTCGACGCTGTCCCCCGGCTTCAACGCGTGCATGAAACGCGAGCCACCCTGACTGGGGTCCTCGAGCCGGACACCGAGACTGTAGGCCTTGGGCCGTGTCGTCGCCTGTGGATCATCGCGCAGGTTGATCAGCGAATAGGAGCGGTCGTCGCCACCAGGCAGTTTTACGCGGACATGCGCGCCCGGCTGCCAGGACGGCAGCGGCTCGCCATGCGGCCGCGCCAAGGTGACCGCGCGGACCAGCGGCGTTTCGGACCGCACTTCCGTCACGGTCAATGTCAGGGTTTCGGACATGCGCGGATTATTTTAGGTCTAAAATAATCCGCTTGGCAATGTCCCTCTCGTCCACTTTTACAGACCTTTCGGGTGGGTCATGAATTCTTCGATGATTTCCGGCGGAGCTTTGACGAATTCACCAGAGCGGCTGACGCCGACACCTGCCAGTTTGCGAAGTTTCACCGCGAGTTCCGCCATTTTCACCGCGATCGGGATGCCGTTAATGACCGGCGCTCCATCGACCTCGTGGCCATGGATCGCCGAGAACAGCAGCATCGGGATGCCGCCGCCCGGGATCAGCACCTCGCAGCCGTCCGCGACCAGCGGTTTGGCCTGCTCGGCGAACAGTTCCTTAACTTTGTCGGCAAGCGCCTCTGACTCATACGCCTTGAGGATCTGCCCCGGCTCGAACTGCATCGCATGAATGCCGGTCACGCGACGCTCGAGACCGTATTTGGCAATCTGGTGGCGGAACCACGGAATGTAGCGGGTATTGATGGTGACGATACCGACGCGCTGGCCGAGTTGGCAACTGTACAGCATCGACGCTTCGCCAAGCGCGACCACCGGGATGTTCACAACCGAACGCGCTTCATAGAGGCCAGCATCCTGGAAGTGGCCGATGACGAAGGCGTCATAACCCTCACGTTCGGCGCGCACCGCGTTGCAGATCACCTCACGGGCGCAGCGCATTTCGACGATCGGGTGAGCGTAGGAATCGTGCGGCGTGATGCCATGCACCTCCACCTCGGTGCCGTCATCGACAATTTTCTTCAGGTGAGCGCGCAGCCGATCCCAATAGATCTTGCCATTCTCGTAATCGACGTAGCTTTGATACCAGATGCGCATCGATGCCTCCCGGGTGTGCCGCCCTTTTGCGAATTCCATTGCGGAGCCAAGATATTTTAAGTTAGAAATATTTTCCAGAATGCCCAAGTCATCGCAGCCATTCTCGTCCGAACCCAACCCCGCCGCCGCGGCGCTGGTGCGACAATTGTCGCAAAGCTTCGCGCCAGGCGCTCGCACCGTGCCGGCGATGCTGACGCGGCAGGCCACCCGGTATGCCGATAAGCCACTGGTCGGTTTTGGCGGGAGTTCCTGGACTTACGCGCAGACCCGCAATGAGGCCGCCGCTTTCGGCGCGACATTGCTCACGGCCGGCATCAGACAAGGCGATCGCGTCGCGCTGATCTGCTCCAATCGCTTCGAATTCATGCGCGCCTTCCTCGGCTGCGCCTGGATCGGCGCCGTGTCCGTGCCGATCAATACCGCCTCGCGCGGCCATCAGCTGCAGCACATCCTCACCAATTCGGCTGCCCGCCTGCTCATCGTCGAAGGCCAGTTCGCGGGCAATCTCGATCATCTCGATTTCGCGGCGTTGCCGCTCGAGACGGTGTGGACCATCGACGCGGACAAGCCGCTGCAGGTCGGCAAGATCGTGGCGCAGCAGGTGCCGTCCGCAAGCGACACGTGTGAAGCCGCGGCGATAAAGCCACGCGATATGCTGACCATTCTTTATACATCCGGCACAACAGGGCCGTCGAAGGGCGTCTGCTGTCCGCACGCGCAATATTTCTGGTGGGGCGCCAACACCGCCGCGCTTCTGAGCCTGAGCGGCGACGACCGGCTGCAGTCGACATTGCCCCTTTTCCATACCAACGCGCTCAATACATTCTTCCAGGCGATGCTGATGGGCATCAGCGTAACCTACGAAAAGCGTTTCTCCGCATCCGACTTCTATGCCGCGCTGACGCGATCGCAAGCGACCGCCACTTACGTGCTTGGCGCCATGGTGCCAATTCTGTTGTCGCGGCCGCGCTCACCTGAAGAGAGCGCGCACGACGTCAAGATCGCGCTGGCGCCGGGCGTGCCGGCCCGCTTCCACGAGGAATTAACAGAGCGTACCGGCATCAAGCTGGTCGATGGCTGGGGCTCGACCGAAACCAACTTCGCGATCGGCACGACGTGGGACCGGCAACGGCCGGGCACCATGGGCACGGTCTTCGCCGGCTTTGAGGCGCGCGTCGTCGATGGCGACGACAATGACGTGCCGGATGGCGAGCCCGGCGAACTGCTGGTGCGCGCCGACGAACCGTTCGCCTTTGCGACCGGCTACTTTGCCGCGCCGGAGAAGACCGTCGAAGCCTGGCAGAACCTCTGGTTTCACACCGGCGACCGCGTCGTGCGCGAAAGCGACGGCTATTTCCGTTTCGTTGACCGGATTAAAGACGCCATCCGCCGCCGCGGCGAAAACATCTCGTCATTCGAAGTCGAGCAGGTTCTGCTCAGCCATCCTGCGGTTGCACTGGCCGCGGCCTTCCCGGTGCGATCATCGCTGGCCGAGGACGAGGTGATGATCGCCGTGGTTCTTCATCCCGGCCAGACTCTCAATCCGCTCGACCTCATCCAGTATTGCGAACCGCGCCTGCCTTATTTTGCAGTGCCGCGTTACGTCGATATCGTCGATGTCCTGCCTACAACCGAGAACGGCAAGGTCCAGAAATATAAACTGACCGAAAAGGGCGTGACGGACGCGACGTGGGATCGCGAAGCCTCCGGCTACAAAGTTAAACGCACTTAAGCGTCGTCGCCGTGCGGCCGCTTGTTGACTTGCCAAAACCAATCATTTTAAGATTAAAATAATTGCCGGCAGCGGCAGGGACTTGCTCATGCGTGGATTGTTGTCCTGCGTCCCGAAGTTGGCGCGAGACGTGCATAGCGCAGCGGCATGGGAAGCGGACCGGAATTTTCCGGCCGGCCTCTGACAGCGTGAATTTCTTTGGAAGTCTCGTGAACAGACGACACCATTAAAGGCAGGAAGATCACCATGCGAAAACTCAAGTTCGGCGTTTCAGCGTTTGCCGGTTTGCTTCTTGCAGGGACGGCACACGCGCAGGAGATCACGGTCGGCTTTGTGACATCGCTCAGCGGCCCCGCTTCCTCGATCGGCATTAACTACGAAAAGGGCATGAACGCCGCCTATGCCTATCAGAGCGACGTCGGCGGCGTGAAGATCAAGCTGATCAAGCTCGACGACGGCTCGGATCCGTCTCAGGCAACCAAGAATGCGCGCAAGCTTGTCGAGCAGGACAAGGTCGACGTCATGATCGGCACGTCGAGCGCCCCGGGCACCAACGCGATGATGACCGTCGCCAATGAATTGAAGGTGCCGTTCTTCGCCGTGTCACCGGTCAACGTTCCGATCCCCTCCGGCGGCCCCTGGGGCGTCAGCACCGTGCAGACGCCGCCGCTGATGGTGAAGGTGATCGCCGACCGCATGAAGCGCGACGGCGTCAAGTCGATCGGCTTCATCGGCTTCTCGGACTCCTGGGGCGACCTCGTCTATAACGGGGCCAAGACTGCGGAAGCGAATGGCGGTCCGAAAGTCCTCACCAACGAGCGCTACTCCCGCACCGACACCTCCGTCACCGCGCAGGCCCTGAAGGTCCTCGCGGCGAAGCCGGACGGCTTCCTCAATGGTGGTTCGGCCACGCAGGCGGCGCTGCCGCTGCTCGAATTGCGCAAGCTCGGCTTCCAGGGCCCGTTCTTCGGCACGCCGTCGCTGCTCAACCGCGACTTCGTCCGTATCGGCGGCAAGGCTGCCGAAGGCACCCAGGTGTCGGCCGGCCCGGTCGTCGTCACGAGCCAGCTGCCGAACGATCACTTCTCCAAGAAGATCGGCACCGCCTTCCACGAATCCTTCAAGAAGGTGAATGGCGGCGAAGCCGATGACGGCTTCTCCGGCTATGCCTTCGACGCCTGGGTTGTGTTCCTCGAAGCCGCCAAGGTCGCGCTGACCAAAGCCAAGCCCGGTACGCAGGAATTCCGCCAGGCTGTAATGGACGCGGTTCATTCCAACAAGGACATCGCCGGCGTCCACGCCATCTACAACTACTCGCCGAAGTCCTACTTCGGCGTCGATGAGCGCAGCCTCGTCGTCGTCAAGCTCGTCGACGGCAAGTGGGTCTATCAGCCCTAACAACGAACCTGGTATCGCGGCGATTTGAGCACACTACCATGAACGCACAGATCGCCGCGATATTGGCCATCGATGGCATCGCCTCGGGCGCCATCTACGTCCTGATCGCCATCGGTTTCGTCCTGATCTTCGCCGTCACGCGGATCATCTTCGTTCCCTTCGGCGACATCGCCGCCTTCACCGCGCTGACGCTGGCCGGCCTCGAGAACAAGCAGCTGCCCGGCACGGTCGGGATGGTCGCGGTGCTCGCAGCCCTGGCTGCGCTGATGGAGATTTTCAGCCTGTGGCGCAAGGGTGCCCTCGCCAAGATTCCGCGCGCCCTCTTCTTCTATCTGGTGCTGCCGCTCATCCCCGCGGCGATCATCTGGCTCACCGCCGGCACGATGCTGCCCACGCCGCTGCGCCTCCTGCTCACCGTCGCCGTCATCCTGCCGATCGCGCCGCTGCTCAACCGCATCGTCTATCAGCCGATCGCGGATGCCACCGTGCTCCTGCTGCTGATCGTATCGGTCGCGCTGCACTTCGCCATGAGCGGCCTCGGCCTGCTGTTCTTCGGCCCGGAAGGCGTGCGCACGCAGAGCCTCGTCGATTTCACCACCTTCATCGCCGGCACTCCGGTATCCGGCCAGGCCATGCTGATCCTGGGCTCGGCGATCTTCTTCAGCTTCCTGCTCTACCTGTTCTTCAACTTCACGCTTTACGGCAAGGCGCTGCACGCCACCGCAATCAACCGCACCGGGGCGCGTCTGATGGGTATCCGCCCGCAGCAGGCCTGCACCATCGCCTTCCTGCTCAGCTCCGTGCTCGCCGCCGTTTCCGGCATCCTGATCGCGCCGGTGAACACCATCTTCTATGACTCGGGCTTCCTGATCGGCCTCAAGTCGTTCGTCGGTGCCATCATCGGCGGCATGGTGAGCTTCCCGGTCACCGCCGTGGGCTCGATGTTCGTCGGCATCCTTGAGGGCTTCGCCGCGTTCCTGAGCAGCCCGTTCAAGGACGTGATCGTGTTTTCGATCCTGATCCCCGTTCTGTTGTGGCGGTCCTATACGCTGGTTCACGCCGAGGAAGAGGACGAGGAATGAGCCGGCAGATCACCATCGCCGTCGGCGTTCTCGCCTTCGTCGCCCTGCTCGGAGCGCCGCTTTATCTCGCGCCGTTCTCGATCACGCTGCTCAACTACATCGGCGTCTATTCGCTGGTGGCGCTCGGCCTCGTCCTGCTGACCGGCAATGCCGGCATGGTCTCGTTCGGCCAGGCATCGTTTATGGGCATCGCCGCCTACTCGACTGCTTGGGCCTCCTCGATCATGGGCTATTCGCCGTGGCTCGGCCTCATCGTCGCGCTGGTGCTGACCGGACTGGTCGCGGCCATTCTCGGCGCCGTAACGCTGCGCCTCGGCGGTCACTTCCTGTCACTGAGCACGATTGCCTGGGGCCTGGGGCTCTATTTCAGCTTCGGCAACATTCCGGGGCTCGGTGCCTATGACGGCATCCCGTCGCTGCCGCCGATTTCGATCGCCGGCATCGCGCTCGTTGATAGCGGGCAGATCTTCTACCTGATCTGGGCCACGCTTCTGCTGTCGATGCTCGGTATTCACAATGTGCTTGATTCGCGCGTCGGTCGCGCGCTGCGCGCGCTGCGCGGCGGCAATGCGCTGGTGGAATCGCTCGGTGTCAACGCGCTGCAGATTCGGCTGATCACCTTCGTAATCGCCGCGCTGTGTGCTGCCCTGTCCGGCTGGCTCTATGCTCATATGAGCCGCTTCGTCAGCCCGACGCCGTTCGACGTCACCATGAGCATCATCTTCCTGATGATGGCGATGATCGGCGGCTCCGGCTATCTGCTCGGCGCCGTGGTGGGCGCGGCCATTATCATTCTCCTGCGCAACAGCATCCAGGACGTACTGCCGATGATCGCGCCCGGCTCATCCGGCCAGCTCGAGGTCGTGGTCTTCGCCTCGCTGTTCATTCTGTTCCTGCAGCGCGCCCGCAATGGCATCGTACCCTTCATCGCGCAGTGGATTCCCGAGCCGCATCGCGAACGCCCACCACAGGCCGACGCCCTGCCGCGCCAACAGCAGCCGGCCAAGGACACGACCTTGATGCAGGTCGATGCGGTGACCCGCCGCTTCGGCGGCCTGATCGCGGTCAACGACGTCAGCTTCGACGTCCGCGCCGGCGAAATCCTGGCACTGATTGGCCCGAACGGCGCCGGCAAGACCACGATGTTCAACGTCATCACTGGCGCGCTGCAACCGAGCGCCGGGCGCATCACCTTTGCCGGCAAGGACATCACCGGCGCCAATGCATCGAAGATTGCCGCCGCCGGCATCGCCCGCACCTTCCAGCACGTCAAGCTGCGGCCGAAGATGACGCTGATCGACAATGTTCTGCTTGGTGCCTATGGTCGCACCAAGTCCGGCTTCATCCAAAGTGCGCTGCGTCTCGACCGCGCCGAGGAAGCGCGCGCGCGCTTTGAGGCGATGAAGCAGCTCGATCGCGTCGGCCTCGGCGACCGGCCCTACGAACTTGCCGGCAACCTGCCACTCGGCAATCAGCGTGTTCTCGAAATCGCACGTGCGCTCGCCGCCGATCCGGTGCTGCTGGTGCTCGATGAGCCGGCCGCCGGCCTGCGCCGCCAGGAAAAGCTAGCGCTCGCCGAACTGCTGCGCACCTTGCGCGCGGAGGGCCTTACCATTCTGCTCGTCGAGCACGACATGGAATTCGTCATGGGCCTCGTCGACCGCATCGTCGTCATGGAATTCGGCTGCAAGCTGTGCGAGGGCGACCCGGCCGCGGTGCGCGCCGATACCCGCGTGCAGGAAGCCTATCTCGGAGGCGTCGCCTGATGGCCCTGCTCTCCATCCAGAACGTCAGCGTCAGTTACGGCAAGGCCGAGGCTGTCCGCAACGTCTCGCTCGAAGTCGATCCCGGCCAGATCGTCACCGTGATCGGGCCGAACGGCGCCGGCAAGACCAGCCTTCTGACCAGCGCCATCGGCATGATCCCGGCCGCCGGCCGCGTCATCTTCGACGGTACCGATATCACCTCGCTGCCGACCGAAGACCGTATCGAGATGGGCTTCTGCCTGGTGCCGGAGCGCCGCGAGCTGTTCGCCGACATGTCGGTCTACGACAACCTGCTGCTCGGCGCCTATACACGCCGCGATGGCTCAGCGGCGGTCAAGACTTCGATGGACGAAGTGTACGGCCGTTTCCCGCGTCTGCGCGAACGCCACGCCCAGAAGGCCGGCACATTGTCCGGCGGCGAGCGGCAGATGCTCGCACTCGGCCGTGCCCTGATGGCCAAGCCGAAACTGCTGATGCTGGACGAGCCAAGCCTCGGCCTCGCACCGCTCATCACCAGGGAGATCTTCCGCATCATCGCCTCGCTGCACGAGACCGGCGTGTCGATCCTGCTGGTCGAACAGAACGCGCGCGCCGCGCTCGAGACCGCGAGTTTCGGCTATGTGATGGAGACCGGCGAGATCGTGCACTCCGGTTCGTCCGCAGCCCTGATCGACGACCCGCGTTTGATCGCGACCTATCTCGGCGGCCACGCCAATCACTGATCGGGCAGGTTAGCCCCTGCCCCTGACCACCGGCGGCTTCGCCAGCCCCATCTGATCCAGCGCCTTGAGGAAAGCCGACAACCGCTCGCGGCGATAGGCCGCCACATCCATCGTGCTGAAGTCGTAGAAGCCCTTGCCGTCGCGCAAGCCGTTGCGCCCCGCCGCCATATTGTCCTTGACGATCTGAGGTGCCTCGAAGCGATCGCTCTTCATCGCATCGGTCATGTAACGGCTGGCGTAGAACAAAATGTCGCCGCCGCCCCAGTCGATGAATTCGAGCAGGCCGAGAATGGCGAAGCGGAAGCCGAAACCGTATTTCACCGCCTTGTCGATATCCTCCGCCGAAGCGACGCCCTCTTCCACCAGCCGTGCCGCCTCATTCATGGCCAACGCCTGGATGCGCGGCACGATGTAGCCGGGCGATGCCTTGCACTCGACCGGCACCTTGCCGATCGATTCCAGCACCGCCTTGAACTCGGCCATGACGCCGCGGTCTGTGTCGTCGGTGGTGCTCAGTTCGATCAGCGGCACGATGAAGGCCGGGTTGAGCCAGTGCGCATTGAGGAAATGGCTCGGCCGCCGGCTGTAGCCCGACAGTTCGGTCGAGAGGAATGTCGAGGTGGTCGAGGCGATAATGGCGTCTTTCGCCGCAACCCGGTCGATCACCGCGAAGGCCTCGCTCTTGGCCGCCACCGTCTCCGGCACCGCCTCGAAGATGATGCGCACGCCATCAAGGCCAGTGCCGATCTCGTCTAAGCCGTAGTACGACACGCGCGCCATGATCGGATCGATATCGGTCGCATCGAAGCCGCCGATATCGGCAACCGACTTGAGCGAGGCGCGGATCTCCCGGTCGCAATCGGCGAACAGGCGTTTCTGCCCGTCCTTGTCGCGCGGCTTGCCGTCGATGAGGCGGACGTCATGCCCGGCATAGGCGAAGGCATGAGCAATGCCGCGGCCCATGCGGCCGGCGCCGACACAGGCAATCACCGGCGCACTCATCAGATGCCCTTTCCGAGCATGGCCGACAGGCTCTCGCGGGTCTCGCCGGCGAGCCCGAGCGTCTCCATGGTGCGGCCGGTCTTGCGGAAATCGTTGCCGCTTGCCGCGCCGGCGATGGCGAGGAGCCCTGCCGCAACCGGCGTCGGCACGCCCGCCCATTCGCCGAGCGAAACGATCAGCGCGAGGCCCATGCCAACATCTTCCTGCAGATAGCGATGCGTCTTCAGGTCGAGATGCTCGTGCCAGTCGCCGGAATCGACCAGCTTGTCATGCGCGAGCTTGCCGTACATCCAGTTCGACGTCTTGTAATGATCGGCCAGCGGGAAATGCGGCGCCTTGTAGCCGAGCGCCTCGCGCAGCGCGATGCGTTCGGCGTCGAGCGCGTCATGCACGCGCCGCACCGAGGGCTGCGTGCCTTCCTTGTGAATGTCCCAGCGCGGGAAATGCTCGATCGGCGCCGCGCTCATGATGATCAGCGGCGGGTGGATGATCGGCCCGGCATTCATCAGCGCGCCGGACAGCGCATCCTCGACCGGCTCGATGGCGCCGGGAAACGCCGTCGAGATCACCTTGAGCACCTTGTCGCTCAGCCGCGCCGGGAACACGCCGGTCGGCAGCCGCGTCGCGCGCGTCGTGATCGCAACTTCGTTCGGCCCGCGCTTGCGCGTCAGCCATGGCAGCGTGCCGGTCTCGGCGATGGCGACGTCGGCCTTGCAGCCTTTGGCGCGCAGCACCTTCATCATCAAATAGGAGCCGAAGGTGCCGGGCGGCAGATAGATCACCTGCCCGTCAGTGAGATGCGGCGCCAGCGCGGCCGCGAGGTCCTCCTGCGCGAAGGCCGGCACCGGCGCGACGATCAGCTCGGCGCCGCGCACCGCTTCGCCGAGGTCCGTCGTCGGCTTGGCGATCTTGACGTCGCGCACGCCCTTGAAGTCGCGCACCGTGATCGTGCCGCTCTCCAGCACCGGCGCCAGCGCCGCCGCATCGCGTCGCCAGAAGCGGACCTCGTGCCCTGCTTCCGACATGTCGACGGCCGCCGCGTAAGAGCCGTTGCCGCCACCCAGAACCGCGATTTTCATGAGCCTCACCTGACCGAACCGTGTCCGAAACAATGGTACCGGAAGATATTTTAACCCTAAAATAATTGCCGGGGGAAGGCTTTCGGCGATAATTCCCGCGCCGCTTCCGCCCCAATTGCGTGCCATGGATGGAAATGCGCGCAGCGCGGCACCACGTTTCACGTTGTCATGGCGGGCGACTGCAGCCATATGGCGCCGATCACGAGAGGCGAAAGAGGCAATGCGTCAGATTTACCTGGCTTTGGGAGTGCTCTTTTTCGGCCTCGGTTTCGCCGGCGCGTTCCTGCCCGTGCTGCCGACGACGCCCTTCCTCATCGTGGCTGCGGCCTGCTTTGCGCGCTCCTCGCCACGCCTCGAGGCCTGGCTGCTCGATCATCCGCGCTTCGGCCCCACCTTGCGGGCCTGGCGCGACAACGGCGCCATTCCATGGCGCGGCAAGCTGATGTCGCTGGCCGGCATCAGTGCCGGCTTCCTCGTCTTCTGGTTCGGCAGCGAGCCGGGCTGGCTGTCGGCAACCGCGGTCGCGGCGCTGATGCTCACCGGGCTGGCTTACGTCTTCACCCGCCCGACCGCGTAGCGAGGCGTCACGCCAGACTGATCGTCGACGTGAGCTGTGCCGCCGGCGCGCCCTTGTCGAAGCCGCGGATCAGGTTGAGGCTCTTCTCGATGCGATCGGCGGCCAGACCGGACAGCGGCACCAGCGCGCGATAC